>SLSQ01000286.1 GCA_007130355.1 Trueperaceae bacterium | reverse complement strand
GCGGTCGGCACGACGACCCCGCCCTCGAAGCCGCGTCGGCCACGATCCACGCCGCCGTCGAGGCCACCCTCGCCGACCCCGCCGTCCGCACCCCCGACCTGGGCGGCTCCGGTACCACCGCGTCGTTCACCGACGCCCTGATCGGTCGGATCGCGGAGGAGGCGCCCGCATGAGGATCGCGCGCGTGCGGGCGTACCCACTGATGGCGCGGATCGAGGGCCTGGCCGAAGCGCCGGTCAGCGTGCCCCGTTCCTCGACCACCGCCGACCTGATCTTCGCCGGCTACCGCGCCCTGCTGGTCCGCATCGACACCGACGACGGCCGGCAGGGGGTGGGCGAGGGCCTGGTCCGGCTGGCGCCGAACGCCGCTTCGGCGATCATCGAGGCGCTGGCGCCGCTGCTGATCGGCCGCGACCCGCGCGACGTCGACGTGATCTGGGAGGACCTCTACGCCACCATGGTGAACCGCGGCCACACCCGCGGCTTCATGATCGAGGCGATCTCGGCGATCGACATCGCCCTCTGGGACCTGATCGCGCAGGAGCGGAACCTGCCGCTGCACAAGGCGCTCGGCGGGACGCACCACCCGACCTTCCCCTGCTACGCCAGCTCGGTGCGCATCAAGCCGCCCGAGGCGGCCGCCGCCGACGCCCGGGCGCTGGTGGCCGACGGCTTCGAGGCGATCAAGCTCAAGATCGGTCGCGGGCCCGGCCGCCTGCACGAGGACCTCGACGCCGTCGCGGCGGTCCGCGACGCGATCGGACCCGACGTGCGCCTGATGGTCGACGCCAACGGCGGCTACGACCTGGCGACCGCCGTCCGCGTCGCCCGCGAACTGACGCGCCTAGGCTGCGCCTGGTTCGAGGAGCCGCTGCCGACCGACGACCTGCCCGGCTACGCCGCCCTGCGCCGCAAGGTCGACGTTCCGATCGCGGCCGGCGAATCGTGGTTCACCCGCACCGACTTCCGCGAGGCGCTGGTGCGCGAGACGGTCGACGTGGTCCAGCCGGACGTGAGCCGTTGCGGCGGCGTTTCCGAAGCGGTCAAGATCGCCCGCATGGCGTCGGCGTTCCACGTCGCCTTCGCGCCGCACACCGGCCAGTCGTCCGCCGTCTGCCTCGCCACCAGCCTGCACCTGGCGGCCGCCATGCCGAACACGACCACCTACGAGTTCATCGCCGCCGACTGGTCGGCCGACCAGGCGAACCCGCTGCGTACCGAGCTGAGCGACTTCGACTTCGCCAATATGCGCGACGGCGGCACCGCCCGCGCCCCCGACCGGCCCGGCATCGGCATGACCGTCGACTGGGACGCGGTCGAACGCTACCGGACCGAAGGCTGACGGGGGGCGAGGCGCGGGGGTGGCACGGCTCCTGATCCTGTGCGGGCTGGGCCTGCTGATCGCCACCGTCCAGGCGATCGTGATCCCGTTCGCGGCGCTCTACGCCAGCGGCCTGGGCGCGGCGCCGTTCGCGGTGGGGGCCGTGGTGGCGTCTGGGTTCCTGGTGCCGCTGCTGGCGGCGGTCCGGATCGGCAAGATCGTCGACCGGTTCGGCGCCCGCGCCGTGATCACCGTCGGCGCCGGCCTGCTGGCGCTGGCGGCCGTACCGGTCGCGGTCGCGCCGTCGCTCTGGACGATCGCGGCCCTGGCCGTGATCACGAACTTCGGGCACGTCTCGGCGATCGTGGCGTCGCAGCGGTCGGTCGCCCGCACCGTCCGCTCGCGCGAGACCGCCTTCGGTTGGTTCACCACCAGCGTCTCGGTCGGTCAGCTGATCGGGCCGCTGGCGATGGGCGTCGCGATCGACCACTTCGGCTTCGGCGGCGGCACCGCCGCCACCCTGGCGGCGGCCGTGGCGGTTCTGGTCCTGGCGCTGGCCGTACGGCGGCGCCTGCCGGGTCCGTCGCCGACCGCCGCCGACGCCGCCCCGGTCTCGGTCCGTCGCGACCTGCGCGCCGACCCGGTCGTTCCGGTCGCGATCCTCGGCAGCGGCGGGGTGCTGTTCGCCATGGGCGCCCACCAGGCGTTCTACCCGGTCGTCCTCGACGGCCTGGGCGTCGGCGCCGGCACCATCGGCGGGATCCTCGCCCTGCGTGCCGCCGCCGCCATCGCGGTGCGGCCGTTCCTGGCCGCCTGGGTCCGCGCGAGCGGCTCCCGCGCCGTCGTGTACGGCGCGTCGCTGGCCGCCTGCGGCGTCGGCATCGCGATCCCGTTCCTGCCCGCCCCCGTCGCCCTCGCCGCCGCCGCGTCGCTCCTGCTGGGCCTCGGCAGCGGCCTGGCCCAACCGATGTCGATGGTGCTGCTGGTCGACCACGTCCCGCCCGAGCACCACGGCTCGCTGCTGGGCGTCCGCATGGCCGTCAACTACGGCGCCATCGGCGTCGCCTCGGTCGCCCTCGGCGCCCTGATCGCCGGGGTCGGCCCGGTCGCGGCGTTCGCCGCGACCGGCGCCTTTCCCGCCGCGATGGCGGCGGTGGTGTGGCGGCGGCGGGGGCAGGTGGACGGGGCGGCGGCACGGCGGTAGGTAGCAGGCGAGAGGCAGCTACCTACGCCCTCGGCCCTCGGTCGCCCGTGGGCCGGTCGGCACCGGCTCCCGGCATTCTGTCGGTTCGGACCGCTCCGGTCCCGCGATGCGCGCCTCGATCGCCGCGACGAACAGATCGTTCAGGCTGACGCCAGCGTCCGCGGCGGTGCGGGCCGCGCGGCGGTGGACGTCCGGGGGGATGCGCAGTTGGATGCGACCGGAGTACGGGCGATCCGGTTCGCGACCGGCCTCCTGGCAGTGCTCCAGGTAGGCGTCGACCGCCTCGCGGAAGCCGGCCTCGAGTTCATCGACGGTCGCCCCGCGGAAGTGAATGGCGTCGGCGAGGTCCAGCACGTCGCCGTAGAAGGTGCGGTCCGTCGCGTCGAAGGCGACCGAAGCGGCGTAGCCGCGATAGGTGAGGATGCTGCTGCTCATGGGGACCTGACTCCTGCCGAGCGGAGGAACGCGCCGAGCCTACGTACCGTGCCGCGAGGAAGCACCGGGCTCGGATGCGGCTCGTGAAAGATGGCGACGCGCCCGCGCAGCTCCACGATCCGAACCGATCCACGCTTGTTCGTGACGCTCCCTCCCAAGGCGCGGACCAACGACGCTACCTCGCGCCAAGCCAGGTCCGACGGCGTCGGACGTCCAAGGACCCGTCGTCGCACGGGACTCCATGCGTAGCATCACGGCGCCTTGCGGCGACGTGCGTGATGGTACCACACACTAGTACCTCACCGATGGGCGCCGCGTCTCCACGGTCCGACTACCGTCGGCGGCGCATCCTGCACCCACGACCGCCACGACCGACACCTTCATCGCAGGGCCCACACCTCGTTCGCGTGTCGCTGAGACCCGATCCGAACCGTCGTCGACCTCCGACCCGTCAGCCCCCCACGCCGGTCCGGAGCTCGAT
>SLSQ01000240.1 GCA_007130355.1 Trueperaceae bacterium | reverse complement strand
GGGGTGCTAGACTCCCGTTCGCTGCGCGGGCGATTAGCTCAGCCGGTTAGAGCGCGTCGCTGATAACGACGAGGTCGGTGGTTCGAGTCCACCATCGCCCACCACGCCACGGCCCCGGTCCACCGACCGGGGCCGTCGTTCGTGGGATCGTGCCGAGTCAGTTCGCCGCGAAGACGTCCCGCTTGGCGCCGAGCACGAGGTCGAGCCGCACCGTCGCGCGGCCACGCTGGACGGTCAGGGTCACCGTCTCGCCGATCGCCTTGAGACGCACCTCGGCGAGGAGCGCCTCGAACGTCGGGGTCGGCGTCCCATCGACGGCCACGATCACGTCGCCCTCCCGCTCGACGCCGATCACGTCGCCGGTCTCGCTGCGCACCGGCCGCTCCCGGTACGGGCGCAGCCCCGCCCGGTCGGCCGGACCGTCGGGCGCGACGTCGACCACCACCGGACCCGGCCGCGGTCCGAACGGCCAGGCGCTGCGGCCGGGCTCGTAGTCGAAACCGGGCCGCCAGGAGAACCCGATCACCGGCACGTCCCGACGCACCCCGTCGCGGACCGCGGCGACCAGGTCGGCGTCACGGGCGACCGGCACCGCATACGAGGCGAAGTCGTTCGGCAGCGCCACGCCCCGGAGGAACGGGGGCACGTAGGCGTCCGACTGCAGCGCGCCGGGGGTGAAGCTGATGAAACTCACCACGCCGACCGCCTCGCCCGACCGGGTCACCACCGGCCCGCCGGAGTCACCGGGCGCCAAGGCGGCCGTGATCTCGATGGTGCCGTCGGCGAAGTCGGGTCGGCCGGCCCGGACCCCGAGCCGCGTGACGCGGCCGGCCCGGGGGGCGATCACGTCGCCGCGGCTGTTTCCGATCGCGACGACCTCGGTGCCCGGCCGGGGCGCGTCGGTGGCGAGCTTCAGGTACGGCACCTCGCCGGAGACGTCGGCCCGCATCCAGGCCAGGTCGAAGTAGGCGTCGAATCCGATCAGCTCGAGCGCGTGCTCCGCGCCCGAAGCGTCGATCGCCACGTAGCGTGCGGGACAGCGGTCGCCGCCGTCGCTCTCGACCACGTGGTAGGCGGTCAGCACCCCGCCGTCCGGACTGGCGAAGAAGCCGCTCCCGACCCCCAGCACCGCATGCCGCGGTCCGGCCTCGCAGCGCGCCTCGATGCGCAACGCCGCCTCGCGCGCCACCTCGAAGGCGGACTCGAGCGCCCCGGTCGGCGCCACCGGGTCGGGCGGTCCGGCCTGAACGTGCCGCAGGTCGTCCGGGGCGGACAGGCGCGGCGCCAGGACGGCGATCACCGCGAGCAGGGCGAGCAGCCCGAAGGTGACCCCCCGGAGTCCGCGCCGGGGCGCACGCGCCGGTGCGGGCAGCTGCGGCGCCTGCGGCGTCCCGGCGGGCGATCCGGTCGGCTCCGACCCGTCGCGTTCCGGTTCGGACCGATCGGGCCCGGGTTCGAGGGTGGGCATGGCCGCAGTATGGCCCGCCGCCGCGTCCGGCTCCGTGACGTGGGCGCCCGTCCTTGGGCGCTCGGACGGCGGTAGGGTGCGGCCATGACCGTGACCCCCGACAATCGTGGCGAACCGTCGTACCGCGAGAAGGTACGCGAGGTCGCCGCCCGCCTGGCCGGCTGGACCGGCCCGATCGTGCTGATCGCGCACGAGGACCCGGACGGCGACGCGCTCGGAAGCGCCGTCGGCCTCTCTCGCGCCTTGCGCGCCCTCGGCGCCCGCACGATCGTTCCGGTCGAAGCGCCGGCCTACCTCCGGTTCGTCGTCGCCGACGACGACCTCGCCCCGCCGCAGGCGGAGCTGCCCGACGGCGCGCTGCTCGTCGTCCTCGACGTGGGCGAGGAGGGCCGCGCGACCGGAGCGCCGACGACCGGCGCCGCCTTCACGATCAACGTCGACCACCACGGCACCAACGACCGCTTCGGCGACCTGGCGCTGGTCGAACCGGGAGCCGCCGCCACCGCCATGCTGGTGGCCGACCTGATCGACGCGCTGCCGGTCGCCTGGACCCCCGAGCTGGCCGAGCCGTGCCTGGTCGGGCTCCTCACCGACACCGGAATCCTCCGCTTCGGAAACACCGACCGGGCCGCCCTCACGCGTGCCGGATCGCTGATCGAGGTGGGGATCGACTACGCGGCGCTGATCGACCGGCTGCAGCGCCGCCCGCCCGCCTACTTCCGCCTCCTCGGCGCCGTCATGAGCACCGTCCGCTTCCCCTTGGAGGGGCGCGTGGCGCTCGCCCACCGGACCCTCGCCATGAAGAGCGACGTCGGCGACGCCGGGGACGGGGACGACTTCGTCGGCCTCATCCGCTACGCGGAGGGGACGCGCGTGGCGATCCTGCTCAAGGAGGCGGAGGACGGCGTCAAGGTGAGCGTCCGCGCCCGCCCGCCGGTCTCCGCGCAGCGGATCTGCCTCGAGCTCGGGGGCGGCGGGCACGTCGCCGCCGCGGGCGCCAAGGTGCACGGCCGCGACCTCGCGGCGGCCGAGACGACGGTGCTCGACGCCGTCGCCCGCGAGCTCGCCCGCCACGAGGACGCCCCGGCTTGAGCCGATCGGCCGTGGGGCCCGTGCCGACCGAGCGACCCGCGACCGGCGCGACTGGACTATCCTGAGGCCGTGCTGCTCGCCCTCGAACTCCGCGACTTCGTTCTGGTCGAGGACGCCCGCATCGAGTTCGGTCCGGGGCTCGCCGCCTTCACCGGCGAGACCGGCACCGGCAAGTCGCTTCTCGTGGACGCGTTGCAGCTCCTCGCCGGCGCACGGGCCGACGCGTCGTGGGTGCGGCACGGTGCGGAGCGCGCCCTGATCCAGGCCGAGTTCGACGACGCGCCGTCGACCGTCGCCCGCTCGCTCGGCGCGAACGGACGCCACCACGCCCGCCTCGACGGCGAGCGGGTGACGGTGGGCGAGGTTCAGGAGGCGACCCGCGACCGGATCGCCGTCTTCGCGCAGCACGCGCACCATGCGCTCCTCGCCCCCGCCGCGCAGCGCGACGCGCTCGACCGCCTGCTCCCGGAGGAGGGGGCCCGCGCCCGCGACGCCTACCGCGCGGCGTACGCCGCGAAGCGCCGGGACGAGGACCGGCTCGAGGAGCTGCGCGCCGGGGCGCGCGAACGCCTGCGCCGACGCGACGCGCTCCAGGCCGCCATCGACGAGATCGACGCGGCCGAACTCCGGGCCGGCGAGGAGGAGGAACGAACCGTCGAGGCGGAACGCCTGAGGCACGCCGACCGCATCGCGACCGGGGTGGCCGAAGCGTTGCGGGCGCTCGACGAGGAGCCGGGCGCCCTCGGCCCCCTCGCCGGCGCGCGCCGCGACTTGGACGGGGCCGCACGCTTCGATCCCCACCTCGCGGCGCTGGCGCGCGACCTGGGCGAAGCCGCGCAAGGCGTTCAGGCGGTCGCGGACGAGCTCCGTACCTTCCTCGACGCCTTCGACGCCGACCCGGCGCGGCTCGACGCCGTCGAGCGGCGCCTGACCGTCCTGCAACGCCTCTTCGCCAAGTACGGGGACGGCAGCGCCGACGTCCTCGCCTTCCGCGATCGGTCGGTCCGCGAACGCGACGCGCTCGAGGAGGACGACCGCTCGATCCGCGACCTCGAAGCGGCGGCCGCGCGCCACCATGCCGAACTGCTGCGGCACGCGGCCGTCCTGCGCGAGGGCCGTGAACGCGCCGCCGAGCGACTCGAAGGCGAGATCGCACCGCTGCTCGAACGCCTCGCGCTGCCCGGAGCCCGGCTCGGCGTGCGGCTCGATCCGGTGCCGCCCGGGCCGCACGGCACCGAACGCGTCGCGTTCGAACTGGCGGCCAACCCGGGCGAGCCGGCGGCGGCGATCGCCCAGGCCGCCTCCGGCGGCGAACGGTCGCGCGTCATGCTCGCCCTCTGGCTCGTCACCGGCGACGAGCGCGCCACCCTCGTCTTCGACGAGGTCGACGCCGGCGTCGGAGGCGCCGCGGCCGCGGCGGTCGGCGAGCTCCTCGCCGAGCTGGGCCGGCGGCACCAGGTCCTCGTCGTCACCCACCTCGCTCAGGTCGCCGCCTGCGCCGACCGTCAGTACCGGGTCGCGAAGCGGACCGCGGACCGCCGCACGATCGGATCGGTCGCGCAGGTCGACGGCGAGGACCGCGAACGGGAGTTGGCGCGCATGCTGGCCGGGCACGACGGCGAACCGGCCCGCCGCGCGGCGCGCGACCTGCTCGAGCGGGCCGGCCGCTCGGTGGACGAGAGCACGTCGGCCGACGCCGCGCTCGGCTAGCGTGGGGCCAGCCGGACCCCGGTCCGGACCGTGAAGGGAGGCGAACGGTGTACGACGCGGAAGGTCACCACGAAGGCGACGCGTGCCCCGAGTGCGGGGACGAAGGAACGATCCGCTGGCGCTTCGAGGAGGGGTTCGAGGAGCTCGAGTGCCGGCAGTGCGGGTACCGCAGCGACGGTCCCGAGATCGCCGACTGGACGCGCCGCAGCGGCGACGTCCTGGTGAAGGACGACGCGCCACCGCCGCCGCCGGGGCGTCCGATGCGCGCCTGACGTGCCGAACGAACGAGAGGAACGGTTCATGAGCGAGAACGGGCTGCCGACCGACGTGAAGGTCGTGCTGGGGACCGACGAGATCGTGCGCGGCCTCAAGCACTACCGCCGCATCGCCCGCCAGGACCTCGTCCGCGCCGAACAGGCCGACGATCCGGACGCCTTCCGCCGCCACGCCGAAGCCCGCCGCGACGTCTACAGCCGCCTGACCGAGGTGGCGACCGAGGGCACGCCCGAGGAGGTCGTCCGCACCGCCCTCGAGGCGTACCGCGAACTCCCGTTCGTGACCGGCACCGGGCCGGGCGAACACGTCGAGATCAAGGGCCGCGAGAACGCGCTCGAGAACTTCTTCCTGATGATCGGCCTGGAGCCGAAGGTCCGCCGGACGGTGCGCAGCCAGCGCAGTTCCCTCCGCTCGGCCGGTTGAACCGGCCGCGGACCTGCCGGAAGACCGTGGTATGACGACCCGCATGACGTTGGCCGACCTGGAACGAGACGCCGCGACGAAGGATCCGGCGCTCGCCGACCTTTCGGACGCCCTGGTGTTCGGCGAGGGCCCCGACCACGCCGACCTGATGATCGTGGGCGAAGCGCCCGGCGAGGAGGAGGACCTCTCCGGCCGTCCGTTCGTCGGGCGGGCCGGACGCCTCCTCGATCAGATCCTCGCCTCGGTCGACCTGGGGCGCGAGGAGGTGTACGTCACGAACCTCGTGAAGCGCCGCCCGCCCGGGAACCGCAACCCCACGCCGGCCGAGATCGCCGCGAGCGCCGATCTGCTCCTCGCGCAGATCCGCACGATCGGACCGGCCGTGATCGCCACCCTCGGCAACGTGCCCACGAAGTGGTTCCTGGAGACGCAGGAGGGGATCACTCGCCTCCACGGCACCTGGCACGACTGGCACGGCGTGCGGCTGATGCCGCTCTACCACCCCGCCTACCTGCTGCGGAACCCGACGCGCGAGCGGGGCGGACCGAAGTGGCGGATGTGGGAGGCGATGAAGGAGCTCGCCGCCGAGGTGCGGCGAGCCGAGGAGCGCTCCGGACCGGTCGTGATCGACACCTCCCGCCAGCAGGGGCTCTTCTGATGCCGGACCCGAGGTTCGTGGGCCTGGTGCACTCCGTCCTCTCCTCCGCGCAGGCGGCGGTCGGCGAGGAACACAGCCCGATGGGCCGTCACCTCGACCGGGCCGGCGTCCGTTCGCGCCGGACCGCCGAGCGCAGCCTGGCGCTGCTCTCGATGCTCGCCGAGAAGACCCGCGGCAACCTGGACGAGACGGAACGGTCGGCGCTGAACGGCGCGATCCGCGACCTGCGCGGCGCCCTCGACGCCACCGCCGCCGCCACGGACGCCGCCGACGCCGCCGAGGACCGCACGGCGCTCCCGCTCGCCGACGCGGGCCCGAGCGACCGGTGAGGGCGCTTCTGCAGCGGACCACCGGCGCCGAGGTGCGGGTCGACGGCGCGACCGTCGGCCGGGTCGGCCTCGGGCTGGTGGTGCTGCTCGGCGTCGGGCGGGCCGACGGTCCGGAGCAGGCCGCGCGCCTCGCCCGCAAGGTGGCGAAGTTGCGGGTGTTCGAGGACGGCGACGGGAAGATGAACCTGTCCGTGCGCGACGTGGGCGGCGGCGCCCTGGTGGTGCCTCAGTTCACCCTCTACGCCGACGCCCGCCGCGGCAACCGTCCGGGCTTCACCGATGCGGCCCCTCCGGACGACGCCGATCCGCTGGTCGAACGGTTCGTGCACGAGCTCGCCGAACTCGAGGTGCCGGTCGAGACCGGGCGCTTCCGGACCGAGATGGAGGTCGTTCTGACGAACCACGGTCCGATCACGATCTGGCTCGACACCGACGAGCTCGGCTGAGGCACGGTGGACCTCCTCTTCGGCCTCCTCTCCGTGTCGACCGTGCCCTGGTGGCTGTCGATGCTCCTCTTCCCCGAGAGCCGCGCCACGGTGCGGATGGTGGCCTCGCCCTGGCCGTTCGTGGCGCTGGGCGGCGTGTACGCCGCCCTGCTCCTCGCCGCGCTGGTGGCGGGCGGACCGCCGGCCTCGCTCGACGCCGGCGACCTCGCCGCGGCGCTCGCCACGCCGACCGGGTTCCTGACGGCGTGGGCGCACATGCTGGCGCTCGACCTGTTCGCCGGCGTCTGGATCTTCCGCGACGCCCGGTTCTACGGCCGCCTTCCGCGCCTCGAACTGCTCGCCACCTGGTGGGCCGGCCCGCTCGGCGTCGCGCTCTACCTCTGGCGACGCCGGCGCTGGGCCGGGCCCGACCCCAACGCCCGCGTCGTGAACTGACCGCCGAGCGGGGCGGTGCGGGTGCGGGCCCGGGTCAGACCGTCCGGCGCGGCTGCGGGACCGCCGCCGCGCCCTCGAAGGCGTTCACCTCGTCGATGAACCGACGGAACAGGTAGTTCGCGTCGTGCGGGCCGGGACTCGCCTCGGGGTGGTACTGGACGCTGAACACCGGGTAGCGCTCGTGCGCCATCCCCTCGAGCGTCCCGTCGTTCAGGTTCAGGTGCGTGGCCCGGAACTGACCGCCGGGGATCGACTCCAGGTCGACCGCGTAGTTGTGGTTCTGGCTGGTGATCTCGACCTCGCCGGTGAGCACGTTCTTGACCGGCGTGTTCGCCCCGTGGTGGCCGTGCTTGAGCTTGAACGTGCGCCCGCCCACCGCCAGGCCGAGCAGCTGGTGCCCCATGCAGATCCCGTAGGTGGGCAGCAGGCCGAGCAGTTGCCACACGGTGTCGTGGGCGTACTTCGGGCCGTCCGGGTCGCCCGGTCCGTTCGACAGCACCAGGCCGTACGGGTCGAGCGCCATGATCTGGGCCGGCGTCGTCTGGGCCGGTACCACGATCACCTCGGCCCCCGCCTGCTCGAGCTTGTAGACGATCGAGTGCTTGATGCCGAAGTCGATCACCACCACCCGCGGCGACGCCTTGAAGGTCGGCCGCGCGTACGGCAGCGGCGTGGTCACCTCCGGCGTCATGTCGCGCCCGTCGATGTCCGCGTGCTCCCGCGCCGCGGCGATCAGTTCGGCCTCCTGCTCGGAGGTCACGTCGCCGTGCTGGATCACGCCCTTCACCACCCCGCCGGTGCGCAGACGTCGCGTCAGGGCCCGGGTGTCGATCCCTTCGATCCCGACGATCCGGTGCTGCTCCATGAAGCTCTGCAGGTCCTGGTTCGCACGGTGGTTGCTGGCGGCACGCGAGAACTCGCGCACGATGAAGCCGCGCGCGTACGGCCGATTCGATTCCATGTCGTAGACGCTGACCCCGTAGTTCCCGATGTGCGGGTAGGTCATCGTGACGATCTGCCCGTGGTAGCTCGGGTCGGTCAGGATCTCCTGATAGCCGGTCATCGAGGTGTTGAAGACGATCTCCCCCACCGTCCGCCCGGCATGCCCGAAGGCGTACCCGTAGTAGACCGTGCCGTCCTCCAAGGCCAGCACCGCGCGCGGTTTGTTCAGCAGAGCCATCTCGCCTCCCGGGCGGGAGGATAGCACCCGGCCCGGGGCGCGCGACCGGTACCATGAACGTGGAGGCGATCCGGATGACGCGAGCGGACGAGCGAAGCGGCCTGGTCGTGCACCACCTCTCGGTGCACGGACTGATCCGCGGACACGACCTGGAGCTCGGGCGCGACGCCGACACCGGCGGGCAGACGAAGTACGTCGTCGAGCTCGCGCGCGCCCTCGGCCGCCACGAAGCGGTGCGCGAAACGGTGCTGTTCACCCGCCGGATCATCGATCCGCGCGTCTCGGACGACTACGCCCAACAGGAGGAGTCCCTCGGCGAAGGGGCGCGCCTCGTGCGGCTCCGCGCCGGCGGCGACCGGTACCGCCGCAAGGAACGCCTCTGGCCGCACCTCGACGCCTTCGTGCGGTCGATGCTGGCGTGGTACCGCGCCACCGGCGAGCGTCCCGACCTGCTGCACGGCCACTACGCCGACGCCGGCGACGTCGCCCGCCAACTGGCGGCGATGCTCGGCGTGCCGCTGATCGTGACCGGCCACTCGCTCGGGCGCAACAAGGTCGAGGTCCTCCGCGCCGCCGGCGTCGACGACGAAGCGATCGAGGCGCGCTACCGGATCGCGCATCGGATCGAGGTCGAGGAGCGCCTGCTGCGGGACGCCGACCGAGTGGTCGCCAGCACCGAGCACGAGGTCGAGCACGGCTACGAACGGTACGAGGCGGCGCCGAACGCGCGCTTCGAGGTGATCCCGCCCGGCGTCGACCTGAACCGGTTCTACCCGTGGTTCTACGACCAGGACGGCGGCTACGACCCCGGCGAGAAGGTGGTCGAGGCGCGGGTCCGCATGATGCGCGCGCTCGACCGCTTCCTCACCGACGTCGACAAACCCCTGATCCTGGCGATCAGCCGACCGGACAAACGGAAGAACATCGTCGGCCTCCTGACCGCGTACGGCGAGGACCCGGAACTGCGCAGCCTCGCCAACCTCGCCGTCTTCGCCGGCGTTCGCAAGGACATCGAGGCGATGAGCGACAACGAGCGCGAGGTGCTCACCGAACTCCTCCTCGCGATGGACCGCTACGACCTGTACGGGAAGCTGGCGCTGCCCAAGAAGCACGATCCCGACACCGACATCCCGGTCCTCTACCGGCTCGCCGCGGCCAGGCGGGGCGTGTTCGTCAATCCGGCGCTGGTCGAGAACTTCGGGATCACGTTGATCGAAGCGAGCGCCTCGGGACTGCCGGTCGTCTCGACCGATCACGGCGGTCCGAAGGACATCATCGGCCGCTGCGGTTCCGGAGAGCTGATCGACGCGCGCGACACGGAGGCGATCCAGGAGGCCCTCCGCTCCGTCCTGGTCGACGAGGAGGCGTGGGACCGCTACAGCCGGGCCGGCGTCGAAGGGGTCCGCGCCCACTACTCCTGGACCGCGCACGTCGCGCGCTATCTGGAGGTCGTCGAGCCCTTGCTCGGCGAGGACCGTCCCGACCTCGGCGACTGGCGCACCGATGCCGGCCGCACGCTGCTGGATGCGGACGCCCTGCTGATCTCCGACGTCGACGGCACCCTGGTCGACGGCGCACCGGACGCCGACGCCCTCGAGGACCTCGCCGCGGCGCTCGCCGAGGCGAACGTGGCGTTCGGGCTGGCCAGCGGCCGCCGGCTGGAACGGGTCGAGGAGGCGATCGCCGGATTCGGCCTGCCGCAACCGTCGGTGATCGTCAGCGACGTCGGCAGCGACATCCACTACGGCCGTGCCCGGGTGCCCGACCGCGGCTGGCGCGCCCACGTCGCCCGCGGCTGGGACCGGGAGGCCGTCGACGAGCTGGTCCGCTCGTTCGGCGTCGCGCCGCAGGAGCAGGAGGCGCAGTCGGCGTTCAAGGCGTCGTACCTGCTCGACGACCCGAAGGTCGCCCAGCGGATCGAGGACGCCGTGAAGGAACGCGGCCTGGCCGCCTCCGTCGTGTTCTCGCACGGGGCGTACCTGGACCTGCTGCCGGCACGCGCCGGCAAGGGCCGGGCGGTCCGTTGGCTCGCCGACCTGTGGGGCTTCGATCGGACGCGCGTGGCGACGGCGGGCGACAGCGGCAACGACGCCGACATGCTGCGCGGCCGCTTCCGCGGGATCGTGGTCGGGAACCACGCTCCGGAACTGCGCAGGATCCGTGGCCGGCGCAACGTGCTGTTCGTCGAGGCGCCGCACGCGCGCGGGGTGCTCGAGGGGCTGCGCCGGCACGGGCTGGTCCCCGACGGCTGACCGTCCCGGCTGAGCCGGACCCGGGACGCAGCGATCCGCGGACGAAGCGGTCCGCGGCCGCGCCACGGCGCGGCCCGGTCCACGCCCGCGCCGACCGCGCGAGCGCCCGGTCGGTTCAGGCGAGGAGCGTCGCTCCGAACCGTTCCCCGTCCGCCACCGTGTTCGGCGGCACCCGCGCTCCGGCGGCGACCTGACAGTCGCTCAGGTGCGCGCCGGCGCCGATCCGGGCGCCGTCGCCGACCACCGTCCCGGCCCGTAGCGTGACGAACGGCTCGAGCACGACGTCGGTGCCGAGGCGGACGTCGTCGTCGACGAACGTCGCCTCCGGCGCGAGCATGGTGACCCCGGCCTCGAGGTGCGCCCGGGCGATCCGGCGCCGCATCGCCGCTTCGAGCACCGCCAACTGGGCGCGGTCGTTCGCCGCGAGCGTCTCCTCCGGGTCGCGGACCGGCACGGTCCGCACCGGCCGACCGTCCGACCGGTAACGCTCGGGCAGATCGGTCACGTACAGCTCGCCCTGGACGTTGTCCGGCCGGAGCGCCGCGGCCCGCTCCCAGACCTCGGCGTCGAACAGGTAGACGCCCGGGTTCGCCTCGCGGATCGCGCGTTGCGCCTCGGTCGCGTCCTTCTCCTCGACGATGCGGGCGAAGGCGCCGTCGTCCTCCCGCACGATCCGGCCCAGGCCGGTCGGGTCGTCCGGTTCGACGGTGAGCAGGGTCGCGCCGCGCCCCGCCTCGGCGCCTTCGTGGTGTCGGTCGGCCAGGGCGCGCAGGGTGGCCGACCGCAGCATCGGCCCGTCGCCGTTGAGCACGAACACCGAACCGTCGTGGCCCTCGAGCTCCGAACGGGCGCAGGCGACCGCGTGCCCCGTACCCTTGCGCTCGCGCTGCGTCGCGTACGCGAGCGGCACGCCCGGCAGGTCGTGCTCGAGCGCGGCACGCACCGTCTCGGCGCCGTGGCCGACCACCACCACGATCCGCGCGATCCCTGCGCCGCGAAGCGCACGCACCACGTGCGCGACCATCGGCCGGCCGGCGACCTCGTGCGCCACCTTGGGCAGGCGCGAGCGCATGCGGGTACCCGCCCCCGCCGCCAGCACCACCGCGGCGAGCCGGTCGCTCATCGCCCCCGAGCCTTGCGCGCGAGCCGCTCCCGGCGCGGCGCCACGTCCGGATCGATCCGCGTCAGGGCGAAGGCGGCGACCGCGATCAGCGCCACCGAGACGAGTTGCGTGAGGGTGAAGAACCCGATGCCGGCCGCCACGTTCTCGTAGACCGGGAGGACGAGCGGGTTGTCGCGGAACGGCTCCTCGAGCACGCTGCGCAACGCCGAGTAGGCCAACACGAACCAGGCGAACACGAACCCGGGCGCGCGCGTCCGCCGGAACGCCCACAGGAGGACCGGGATCAACGCCACGCCGACGAGGGCGCCGTACGCCCAGGTGGCGTGGATCTCGCACGGTTGGCCGATCGGTACCTGGGCGCAGGCGGGCGGCGCGTACGCCCACAGGTCGCTTCCGAAGATCGCGCGGCCGAACGCCCCGAACGTCTCGGTGCCGCGCTCCGGCCAGGTCATGCCGATCGCCAGATCGGTCAGGCGGCCGCCGGTGTCGGTGCCGTTCATCAGGTTGCCGATCCGGCCGCCGATGACGCCGAAGGCGCCGATCGGGGTCAACACGTCCATCACCGCCCACGGGTGCATCCCCTTGCGGCGCGCCAGCACGAACACCGTGGCGGTGACGCCCACGATCGCCCCGTGGATGCTGAGACCCCCCTGCCAGACGGCGAGAGCGTCGAGCGGCCGGCCGCCGGCGCCGAAGAACGGTTCCGGGCTGGTGAGCACGAAGCCGATGCGCGCGCCGATCACCCCGAAGATCACCAGCCAGGGCGCCATGTCGAGGAGCGCGTCGCCGTTCAGCTCGCGGCGTGGCGCCTCGCGCAACGCCCAGACGGCCCCCGCGAGCACGCCGAGCGCGATGAGCAGGCCGTACCAGCGGATCGCCAGCGGCCCGAGTTCGATCAGGATCGGATCCATCGGAACCTCGCTTCCAGAACGCTCATGCTAGCAGGCCGCTCCCGCGCCGGCCTCACGCCAGGGCGGGGATCATCACCACCGCCATGGCGATCACGATCAAGGCCTTGGCGACCACCCCGCCCAGCGTGCCCGCGAACGCGCCGACGCCCGCCTTGAGCGCCTCCTCGAACGGCCGACCGGCCAGCATCTCGAAACCGACCGCCCCGACCAGGGCGCCGACCAGAAAGCCGAACGGGGGGAAGAAGAGGAGGCCGGCGATCGACCCGATCACGCCGCCGACGAACCCGGCGCGACGTGCGCCGTAGACCCGTGCCCCGACCGCGGTGGCGGCGATATCGAGCGCCTGCGCGACCAGCGCGAGGCCCACGACCCACGCCACCGGCGTCCAGCCGACCGTTTCGAAACCTCGGATCCAGGCCGCCACGACCGCGCCGCCGGCCGCCAGCGGCACCCCGGGGAGCATCGGCACGACGACGCCGACCAACCCGACGCCGAGCGACGTCGCCAGCACCAGGTAGGCGAGCCACGTCACCGCGGAACGTCCCTCAAGGCCGCGCGTCCGGATCGCCGCCCGACGGATCGCCGCCCGACGGTCCGCCGCCCGACGGTCCGCCGCTCGACGGTCCGCCGCTCGATCGTCCGCCGCCGTCGCCGACGACGGCGGTCCTCGTGCCACGACCGGGGTCGTCCTCGAGGACCCGCAGCGCGGACGGAAGGACCGGCAGGATCGCGGCCAGGGCGTCGGCCGCCTCGGCCGGGCCGGCCGGCAGG
>SLSQ01000006.1 GCA_007130355.1 Trueperaceae bacterium | reverse complement strand
TACCAACAAAAAGACGGCTCCGTAAAAATCCCCGAAGTCCTACAACCGTACATGGGCGGCAGAACGGAGATTTTGCCAAAGAACGAAATTTGAGTATACTCGAATGGAAATTTTAATCTATAAACACTTCCACTTTTAAATGCCTCATTCCCCAAAAAAAGCTTTTTTCAAAAATTTTTTTCTTGCACTAACCGCAACAACTCTTGCGCTAAGCATTCTATTTTCAGCAACAGCCCTGGCGGAAGAAGACCCTCCAATAGAGATAAACTCAATTGAAGAACTGGCGGCCATAGGAAACGATCCGGAATTCCCCCTCGACGGAAATTACATACTTGAAACAAGTTTGGACTTCTGCGATGAGGCAAGCTACGACGACCACACAACCTCTCCCGGCATAGCGGACTTCTGTGAAGCGGAGGGAGCAACAGCAGGATGGTCCCCAATCGGAGAAGATGAGAACAGATTCACGGGAACCTTCGACGGACAAAATGAAACAATCTACAACCTGTTCATTGAAACGGATAACGAAACCTACACCGGACTTTTTAGCTATCTGGGAGAAAACGGAGAAATATCAAATTTAAACTTGGAAAATATAAATGTAAGCGATACGGACGGAAGAGTGGGGGGGTTGGTTGGATACTCATTAGGAATAATAGATAACGTATCGGTAACGGGAGAGATTTTTGCGGGAAGCGAAGGAAGAGTAGGTCTGGTTTTGGGATACAGCCACACAACCGGAACGGTTAAAAATTCTTCTTCGGCGGGAAGCGTAACCTCAGACGGAGACTATTCCGGAGGTTTAACAGGATACGATTTCAGGGGGCTAACAAAGAATTCTAACTCCTCCGCCTCCGTAAACGGAAAAGGATACACGGGAGGACTGATTGGTTACGGCAGAGGAACAATAGAAAATAGCCACGCAACCGGAAACGTATTTGGAGATGGTAGTTATGTGGGAGGTCTTGTAGGCCTAAATTCGGGATACTTGGCAGATATAGGACTTACCTCTCACTCATATGCAACGGGAGAAGTAACCGGAACATCCTCCAGGGTAGGAGGCCTTACAGGAGAAAACTACAGCGGAATCATAAGCCATTCCTATTCAACCGGCAATGTAACCTCCGGAGGAATAACAACCGGTGGTCTTGTGGGAAGAAACTGGGGGGCGGGAGCTTTAGTGGAAAACTCCTTTTCAGCAAGCAATGTCCACGGAGACGGAGACGGGGTGGGAGGTCTTGTGGGAAGAAATCAAAACAATATAGAAAACTCTTACGCGCTGGGAGATGTTACTGCAACAAGCGATAGCCATAGCAGAGGAGGTTTGGTTGGATACAATGACAGCGGAAGAATAATACGCGGATTCTCAACCGGAGAAGTTGCCCCGTTGGGAGGAAGTAACGGTGGAGGGCTTGTTGGAAACAAGTCTACCGGAACAGGTTATGAAGACACCGGGAATTACTGGAACACGGAAACAAGCGGATGGGAAACATCGGAAATGGGATACGCAAGCGACACATACAAGATGAAACACTTCAGGCTATATAATTATTTTGAGTGGGACATTTTAACATCAAGCGAAGATATTAACGACGGACTTCCATACCTGGCATGGCAGACGGAAAAAGACGCTTCGGTTTGGTTAATCCCGGAACAAGAAGCCTCCTTCGCCGGAGGAGAAGGAACCGAGCACTCCCCCTATCAAATAGAAACCTACAAACAACTTCAAGATATGGATATGGATTTGTCGGCACACTACGAACTGATATCGGACTTGAACGAACACACCTCGGATTATGAAGTTTACGGTGCCCCGGAAATAAATGACGGAAAAGGTTTTTTCACGATAGGAAACGATGAAAACAAATTCACGGGAACCTTCGACGGAAACGGTCACACAATAGAAGACATTTCCATAAACAGAGAATCAAGAGCGTATATAGGATTATTCGGATATGCGGATGAGGGAAGTGAAATAAAAAATGTGAATTTGCTCAATTTTAATATAACCGGAAAAGAACGCGTGGGTACACTGGTTGGAGAAACGGAAGGATTGATAGAAAATGTTCACGCAACGGGGTATGTAACTTCAAAAAACAATTGGGGAGGAGGCCTAACATATGCTGTAAGATCAAGTGAAGGAGAAATAAAAAATTCATCCGCGGATGTAGAAGTAAATGTAAGCGGAACATATGCGGGAGGCCTTGTTGGATTAACCTATGGAAATGTGTCCGACTCTCACTCCTACGGAAACGTAACGGGCTCCTCGGATTACTCGGGTGGACTTATAGGAAGAAGTTATGCAAACACAACAAACTCATCCGCGGAAGGTTACGTTGTCGGCTCAAGATATGTTGGCGGACTAATAGGAGAAAACGACGGAGGAGACGTAATTTCTTCACACGCAACTGGAACAGTTTTATCAACATACGGTTCAACATCAATATTCGCCGCGGCTGGAGGACTTGTCGGACAAAATAGCGGAGGGAATATTTATTATTCATCCTCAAGCGGAAGCGTAACCGGAAACTTGTCTGTAGGAGGACTGGTCGGAAGAAATACGGGAACAATATCACAATCATATGCCATAGGCCCCGCTGACGGATACAGGGAAGTTGGAGGGTTGGTCGGAAGATCATTAGCAACCGGAAATGCGATAAAAAATTCTTATGCAAAGGGTTCCGTATCGGCATTCTCTCAAAATTTTGAAAGAGGAGGTCTGGTTGGAGATGCAAGTGGAACACAAATAATAAATTCTTACTCAACGGGAAGTGTAAGCCATCCCAATGAAGGAAGTAACGGAGGAGGCCTTGTAGGAGATTCTTCCACGGTAACAACCTCAAACAGCTACTGGGACATGGAGACAAGCGGATGGACAACCTCGGAAGAAGGAATTGGAAAAACAACTTCGGAAATGAACACTCCTGAAACCTTCACCATTCCCGAACTGGAAATCCTGGCAGATGAAATAAACATGGGATCTTCGGTCACAACTCATGAAATCTCGGACCTTACTTCTCACACCAGATTAATAATGGGAATTGATGAATCCTCAGACTCTGCAGGAATAGCAGAAACCTTATTTGACAACGAACATATAAGAATCCATTTCGGATATCACAGAGGTGACGAAATGAGTGCGGACGGATGGGAAGTTTTTGAAACGATAATTTCATACATGTCTCCGGAGACACAAAAAATAGTTTACAATCAAAGAGCAAGCTCCCCCGCCGCATATGATTTAGCCTTCATAGACAGGCTTGAAAATATGGGGTTCACGGTTGAAACGGTTCAAGACACGGAAGTTGATACCACGGATTACGGAGATGTTGGGATGCTGATAGTGGGAGCCCCGGGAACCACCTGGGTGGAAAATCACGACAGGGAAAGTTTTATATCCGAATTGGAACTGCCAATATTGTCCTTCTGTCGAGGGACATCAAGAAACGCGTTTGACAT
>SLSQ01000113.1 GCA_007130355.1 Trueperaceae bacterium | reverse complement strand
GGTGGGGGATCCGCGAGTGGTCGGGGCCGAGGTTGACGGTGGCGCCTTCGCCGCCGACGGCGCGCAGCAGCCGGGCGGTCCGGACGGCCCGCTCGGCGCTGGCGTCGTGATGGTCCGATTCATTCAGGCGGACGGTGACCCAGCCGCCGATCAGCTTCAGGCCGCGCGCGTCGAGCGCGACGCGGAGCCCGTCGGGGTCGCTGGGCAGGAACCCCTCGTCGCCGAGCTCGGTGCCGGCGTACCCGGCCTCGGCGACCTCGTCCAGGAACCGGTCGGCGTCGATCCGGTCCGCTTCGGTTCCGGTGTTCTCGATCGTGCCCCAGCTGCAGGGGGCGTTGCCGACGGGCCAGGCGGACGCGTCGCGGCCGTCGGTCGGACCGTCGCTCGTCGCGTCGGGTGCGTTCATGCTCCGTCCTCCTGCCCGCCGTCGACGGCGTCGGCGGTCGCGCGGTCGCTCCACTCGGCGAGGGTGCGGACCGGTTCCCAGCGTCCACTGCGGCGGGCCCGGTCGGCGGTCAGCGCGAGCGCGAGCGACGTTTCGGCGTCGTCCGGTCCGGGCGCGGGCGGACGCCCGCTCCGGAGCGCGTCGACGAACGCCTGGAGCTGGATTCGGTAGGCGTCCCGGAACCGATCCAGGAAGTTCTCGGCGTGGTCGGCGTGCACGCCGTGCGCGTCGGCGTGCCAGAGCTTGGTGGCGCGGGCGTCCTCGGCCACCAGCCGTCCGTGCTCGCCGTGCACCTCGACGCGGACCTCGTATCCGTGCGGAGTGCGGCGCGAGTTCTGGAGCACGCCGAGCGCGCCGGACGCGAAGTCGAGGGTGACGATGGAGGTGTCGACGTCGTCGTGGGCCTCGAAGACCGGGTCGACCAGGACCCGTGCGGCGACGGACACGGCACGGATCTCGCCCATCACGTGACGGGCGAGATCCAGGTCGTGGATCACCGAGTCGCGGTAGAAGCCGCCCGAAGCGGCGACGTAGGCGACGGGGGGCGGGGCAGGGTCGCTCGAGAGGCTGCGGAACATCTCCGGTCGGCCGATACGGCCGTCGTGCACGGCCCGCGCGAGGGCGCCGAGGTGGGGGTCGTAGCGTCGGTTGAGCCCGATCTGGAACGGAACGCCGGCGTCGCGCACGCGGTTCAGCGCCCGGAGCGTGTCGGTCGCGCCGAGCGCGACCGGCTTCTCGCAGAAGATCGCCGTTCCGGCGTCGGCGGCCGCCACGGTCTGGTCGGCGTGGTGCCCCGTGGGCGAGGCGATCACGACGGCGTCGACGTCGTCGGCCCGGATCAGCGCTTCGGCGCTCTCCGCGACGCGGGCCCCGCCGTGGGCCGCGGCGCGCGCGGCGGCGTCCGGATCGGCGTCGTACACGGCCACGAGGCGGGCACCTTCGATCGTGCCGGCCAGGGTGCGGGCGTGCAGCGCGCCGATGCGGCCGACGCCCAGCACGCCGAAGCGGACCGGCGCGCCCAGGGGTCCGGCGTGCGGCTCGGCGCCCATCAGGCGACGCCCGGCGTCACGAGGCGACCGCCGTCCGAAGCGTCGGCTTCACGGCGCAGCTCGACGCTCCACCACCTGCCTCTCCCGCCGCCCCGGGAACGCGTCCGCCGCGCCCCGCACCACCGCCTCCACCGGGCCCGCACCGGTTCCGTGGGGGCGCAAGGCGTCATGCGAGGTCTCCTTCGGGGTCGGGGTCCGGGGCGGGGTCGGGGGCGGGGGTCGGGTACCGGATCTGCTGGGCACGGGCGGCGTCGTAGGCCGCGCGCGCTTCGCGGACGGCGGCCTGGCCGCTGACCTCGGCCGGCGGGACGTCCCACCAGCCACCCGTGTCGCCCAGGTCGAGGCGCGCCTCGGGGTCGGTGCGGAGGACGACGACGCGTACGCCGCGCGCGGAGCGGGCGGCCTCGAGGGCGGCCCGGGCGGCGGTCGGGTCGTCGGCGTACGTCGCCTCCGCGCCGAGGGCGGCCGCCCCGGCAGCATAGTCGAGCCGGAGGGACGGTCCGTCGAGCCGGCCGTGCGGACGGCCGCCCGCGCGGCGGCGCAGCTCGGTACCGAACTGGGGGCTGCCCACCGAGCGTTGCAGGCCGTGGATCGACTGGTAGCCGTCGTTGTCGATCAGGACGACGGTCAGGTCGAGATCCTCGACGACGGCGGTCACGATCTCGGTGTGCATCATGAGCCAGCTGCCGTCGCCGATCAGGACGACCACCGGGCGGTCCGGGTCGGCCTCGGCGAGACGTACGCCGATGCCGGCGGGGACCTCGTACCCCATGCAGCTGTAGCCGTACTCGACGTGGTGGGCGCGTGGGTCGGTGGGCCGGCGCAGGGCCAGGAGGTCGCCGGGCATGCTGCCGGCGGCGTTGATCACGACGGCGTCGGTCCCGAAGACCTCCTCGACCAGGCCGAGCACGCCGGCCTGAGCCAGGCCGCCGCGACCGTCCGCCTCGGGGGCGCTGCCGAGGTGGGCGCGGGCCCGGTCCACGCGGGCGTTCCAGTCGGCGACGAGGTCGCGGACCTGGGCGCGGCGCGTGTCGTGCGCGGATCGGACCCGCCGACCGCCAAGCGCGGCGTCGAGCGCCTCGAGGCCGGCGCGCGCGTCGGCGACGAGCGGCGCGGCGTTCAGCTTGTGGGCGTCGAGGGGCACGACGTTGAGGCCGGCGAAGACGGCGTCCGGAGCGAACGCACGGCGCGAGGAGGTGGCGAAGTCGCCGAGGCGCGTGCCGATCGCGAGCACGAGGTCGGCCTCGCGGGCGAGAGCGTTGGCGGCGGACCCGCCGTTCGCGCCGATCGGTCCGACCGCGAGCGGGTGGTCCCAGCGGAGGGCGCCGCGCCCGGCCTGGGTCTCGGCGACGGGGATCGCGTACCGCTCCGCGAAGGCGGCGAGCGTCTCGTTCGCATCCGCGTAGGTCACGCCGCCACCGGCCACGATCAGCGGGGCGCGGGCGCCGGCGATCAGGGCGGCGACGCGCTCCGTTTCGGCCGGGTCGGGATGCGGGCGGCGGATTCGCCAGGTACGCGGCGCGAAGAACGCTTCGGGCCAGACGTACGCCTCCGCCTGTACGTCCTCCGGCAGGGAGAGGACCACGGCGCCGGCGGCGGCCGGGTCGGTCAGGACCCGGAGCGCCTGCGGCAGGGCCGAGAGCAGTTGTTCGGGTCGGTCGATCCGGGAGTAGAAGCGGGACACGGGGCGGAAGGCGTCGTTGATCGTCGCGTCGTGTTCGGTGGGGTGCTCGAGCTGCTGGAGCAGGGGGTCGGGGATCCGGTTCGCGAAGAAGTCGGAGGGGAGGAGGAGCACCGGCAAACGGTTGACGGTGGCCAGCGCGGCGCCGGTGACCATGTTCGTGCTGCCCGGCCCGACCGAGGCGGCGCACGCCCAGGTGGCGGCGCGTCCGGCGTGCTTGGCGTAGGCGGCGGCGGCGTGGACCCCGGCCTGTTCGTTCTGGGGCCGGATCAGGGGCAGGTCCAGGTCGTGGCCGTGTTCGTCGAGCGCTTGGCCCAGTCCGGCGACGTTGCCGTGCCCGAAGATGCCGAAGACCCCGGGGATCAGGCGACGGCGGACGCCGTCCACCTCGCTGTACTGGGCGGCGAGCGCGTGCACGAGCGCCTGCGCGACCGTGAGGGTTCGGGACGGTTCGGTCATGGTCGCTCCTCGACTGGGGCCGTCGGCTGGGGACGGACGTGGGGACGGGCGCGGGCGTGCCCGGATGATTCCGGTCCGCGGCCGCCGCGTCAAGCGGACGTTGCGCAAAGCGCAACGACCGGCATCGCCGTTGCGCCTGTCGCCGCGCCCGTGCGATGCTCCGGTCGTGCCCCTGCTCCGCTCGCTCGCACGTGGGCTCGACCTGCTCGACGCGATGGTCGAGGACGCCCACCGCCTCGGGCCGGACGCGTCGCTCGCCGTCGGCGAGATCGCGCAGCGTCTGAACGTCGACAAGAGCAGCGCCTCCCGGCTCGCGCGCACCCTGGGCGAGCGCGGCTACCTGGAGCGCGATCCGGTCGACCGTCGCTACCGGCTGGGGCCGCGCATGCGCCACGCCACCGTCGGTCCCGGGTCCCACGAACGACTGCGCGAGCACGCCCGTCCGTTCCTCTACCTGCTCATGAAGCAGAGCGGCGAGTGCGCGCACACCGCGGTCCTCTCCGGTGGGCAGGCGCTGATCGTCGACGACGTCGAGTCCGCCGCGTCGCTGCGCGTGGCCGGCGGCGTGGGCCGCCTCAACGCCCTCCACTGCACCGCCGTCGGCAAGTGCCTGCTCGCCTTCGGCGACGCCGACCCGCCCGACCGCCTGCCGGCGCGGACCGATCGGACGATCACCGACCACGACGCGTTGGCCGAGGAGCTCGCCCGCACCCGCGCCCGTGGCTGGGCCTTCGACGACGTCGAGAACGAGCCCGGCGTGCGCTGCCTGGCGGCACCGGTCCGGAACGCCGCCGGCGACACGGTCGCCTGCATCGGCATCTCCGGCCCGACCGTCCGCATGCCGCGCGCCCGCGTGCCGGAGCTCGCGCGGCTGGTGACCGACGCCGCACGCGACCTGTCCGTCGCTCTCGCCCCGCCCGTCCTGCCCACGCCCGTGGGCCCCGAAGCCGCCACCCGAAAGGAGCCCCGGTGAACAACCCCCTCCGCCCCGCCGCCGGAACCGGTCCCGTCCTCGAAGTCACGCCCGCCTCCGCGCGCTGGCGCGACCTGGCGTTCACCGTCGCGCGCTTCGAGCCGGGCGACGCCTGGACCGTCCACAGCGACGACCGCGAGGTCGCGTTCGTGCCGCAGCACGGTCGGATCGTGGTCACCGTCGACGGCCAGAGCCACGACCTGAGCCGCACCGGTCCGTTCGAGCAACGCCCGAACGTGCTCTACGTCCCGCCCGGCCGCGAGGTGCGGATCGCGGCGTCCGCCGACGCCGAGATCGCTTGGGGTTCCGCCCCGGCCGAGGGCCGCTACCCGGTCCGCCTGTTCCGACCGGACGAGACCCGCCGCGAAGTACGCGGCGCGGGTCCGGCGGTCCGCGAAGTGCACCACGTACTGGCGGACGCCCTCCCCGCCGAGCGCCTGATCGTGTTCGAGGTGTACGTGCCCGGCGGCGCCTGGTCCGGCTGGCCGCCCCACTGCCACGACGGCCGCCAGGGTTCGGCCTACCTCGAGGAGACGTACTACTACCGGATCCGGCCCGAGAGCGGCTTCGCGATGCACCGCAACTACACCCGCGAGGGCGACATGGACGAGATCCTCGCCGTGCGCGACCAGGACCTGATGGTGGTGCGCGGCGGGTTCCACCCGGTCGCGGTCGCGCCGGGGGCGAACACCTACTTCCTGAACTTCCTGGCCGGCGACCTACGGGACGAGGGCCGCGCCCGTCCCCCGGTCGACGACCCCGACCACGCCTGGATCAAGGACGCCTGGGACGAAGCGGCGATGACCCTGCCGATCGAGTTCGAGCCACGCTCCGAGTAGCGGTCCCGCGTCCGCGGACCTCGGGGTTCGGGGGGCCGAAGCGCGCGCCGGCGTCCCAGGCGCTGCGCTGGTGTTCGTGGGCGAGGATCCCGCCCCTAGCAGAGGTACCGCCCGTGCGCGTTCGTCTCGCCGGACCGGGCGCACCGCGGGCGACCCGCGTCCGGGTCTCCGGCCGGAGTCCGGTCAGACCTCCGGCATGCGTTCGCCCGCCTCGACCGGGAACGACAGGCGATTCTCCGGAGGCGCCAGCGGGCACACCCAACGCGGATCGTGCGCGCACGACGGGGCGTACGCGTAGTTGACGTCGAGCACGACCCCGCCGTCCTCGCTCCCGAGGTCGGCGTGCTTGATCGTGTCCAGCAGGTAGCGTCCGCCCCCGTAGCTGCCCGTGCCGCTGGTCGCGTCCAGGAAGGGGACGAACAGTCCCCCGCCGTACCCCTCGAGCTGGAACGCCGACAACCGCGCCGGACGCCCGTGCAGCTCGAAGCGCAGGTACGCGACGCGTCGCGTCGAGCGGCGACGCGGGATGCTCGCGGAAGAGGCGGTCCTTGCCCGCCCGGAACCGACGGCATCGTTCTTCGGCCGGTACGGAGCGGTCGCGGGCCGCGGCGTAGAGTTCGGCCGTTCGGCGCCGATGGTCGACGAGTTCGAAGAGGTTCACCCGGCCAGCCTGGCCCGCGCCGCGCCCGACGTCGGTCGGACCGGTGACGGCGCGCCGAGCCCGAACGTCCGATGCCGGCCCGGCCGGCGCCCGGGCGGTACGCCCTCGGACCACGAACGGCCTCGGGGCCTCGTTCCGGCCGCACGCGCGCTTCGCGCCCCGAAAGGAGTCGCCATGCCGTACATCGACGTCGTCGGGCCCGAACCGGCCGCGGGCGAGTTGAGCGGGAGCCACCAGGAGCTTCGCGCGAGCCGCGGCAAGCTGGCCGCGATCCACCAGGTCCACAGCCTCTCCCCCGCCGCGCTCCGCGCGCACATGGACCTGTACACGACGCTGATGTTCGGCCGGTCCAAGCTGAAGCGGAGAGGTACGCGAAGCGATCGAGGTGGTGGTGTCGCGCGCGATGCTGGACCACGTCGTCGCGCTCACGCGGACTCCGGACGCGGTCGCCGAAGGGGAGGTGGCGCGGCTGCGGGCGTTGGGCGTCTCGGACGAGGAGGTCCTCGACCTGACGTCGATCACCGCCTATTTCGATTTCGTGAACCGGATCGTGCTCGGACTCGGCGTCGAGGCGACGCCGGAGGCGGCGAGCGGCTACCGGACCTCAACGGAGCGCATCGTCCCTGCGCGCGTGGTAGGCCTGGAACGATGGATCCTCAACCCCGACCGCCGGCTACGGTGGGCGACGACGCCGCGGCACGGCGCGCGGACGACCCGTTCGATCCCGCGCTCGACCTCCGCCTCGAACGCCCCGTCCGGATCTTCGCCTTCGACATCGACGGTTGCCTCGCACCGGTGGGGCACGGGTCGTACGACCTGCCCACGCTCGCCCGCATCCAGGAGGTCGCGCGCGAGGCCGACCACGATCCGTCGGTTCCGAAGCCGACCTTCGTCACCGGCCGTCCGCAGCCGTACGTCGACGCGCTCCTCCAGATGCTGCACGCCTCGCTGCCCGCCTCGTTCGAGAACGGCGCCGGCCTCTGCACCCGGCACCCGTACCGCTCGTGGTTCGTGCCGGAGGTCGAGGCCGGCCGTCCCGAGCTCGAGCGCGCCGAGCGGCTCCTGCGCACGCACGACGACCTGACGCTTCAGCTCGGCAAGTCCGCCTCGTTCAGCGTGTTCGCCGTCGATCCGGTCGCGCTTCCGGTCCCGGCGCTCGCCGAGCGCCTCTCCGCCTGGCGACGGGAGCACGGGGTCGCGCTCGAGGTCGACCCCAGCAGCGACTGCGTGAACCTGCTGCTCCCCGGCATCGGCAAGGGGCGTGGGCTGACGGCGCTGGTCGAGGAGACCGGTGTCCCGGAGTCGGCGATCGCGGGGATCGGCGACTCGATCGGGGACGTCGGCTGGTTGCGCCGCTGCGCCGTGTCGTTCGCGCCGTCCGGCGCGGTGCCCGAAGCGCGTGCCGCCGTCACGCACCCCTCCGGCCTGCCCGACGCGCGCGCCTCGCTGGCGGCGTACCTGGCGCTGGTCCGGGCCAACCGCGCACTCGGAGCGTAGCGTCCCCGGTCCCGCGGCCTGCGCCGCGGGGCGCTGCGGGAGCCGGCGGCACCGCTCAGGCGCTTCCGGCGCGACCCGCGGCGCCGCAGGCGCGGATCCGTTCCCGCGCGACCTCCCGCAACGCCTCCCGCGCGCGTTCGTAGACGGCGCGGTGGTCGGGTGCCTCGGCCGACGCCTCCCAGATGCGGCGCAGAGCCCGGTAGAGCGCCGACCCGACGTTCAGCTTGACCACGCCGACGCCCCGCGCGAAGCGCAGGTCCTCCTCCGACACCCCGCTGCCGCCGTGCAGCACCAACGGTCCGCCGACGCGCTCGGCGACCGCCCCGAGCAGGTCGTGGTCGAGACGCGCCGCACGGCCGTGCGCGGTGCCGACCGACACCGCGACCATGTCGACGCCGCACGCGCGCAAGCGCTCGGCGACCGCCGGGTCGGTCCGGTCGTCGCGCGCCGCGTCGAAACTGTCGGCCGCGACCTCGAGCGCGGCGCCCTGCACGTGGGCGACCTCGGCGAGCCGTCCCGCGTCGCGCATCAGCTGCTCGAACCCCGTGCCGGCGCCGTCGAGCATCACGCTGCCGTAGCCGGCCCGCAGGCAGCGGAGCGCCGTCGCCCGGTCCGGACCGTGGTCCAGGTGCAGCGCCACCGGCACCGAGGCGGGCTCGGCGAAGGCGCGCACCGTGGCAGCCGCCTGCGGCGGCGGCAGCTGTCGCAGGTCGGCCGGGTAGGTCTGCAGCAGGATCGGGGCGCGCTCCTCCTCCGCCGCCTCGACGCAGGCGCGGATCATCTCGGCGCTACAGACGTTGAAGGCCGGCAGGACGAAGCCGCCCTCGTAGGCGGCCCGGACCATCGGTCGCGCATCGTCTCGGTACGGCACGGACACCTCCTCGCTCGGCGTGGGCGCACCGGACCCCGGACGGAGGGTCCGGCGCGCCCATCCAGCCTACGCGAGCGCCGCCCGCGTCGAGGGGGTGCCGGCGGTCAGGGCGCGGTCGCGTCCGTTCCCTCCACCTCCTCGGTCGCGGCGAGCGCCCGGGCGACGACCTCGTCGGGCACCTCCTCGATCCCGTGGGCCTCGCGCGCGTGCTGCGCGACCTGCGCCAGCAGCTCCTCCTGGGATTCGGCACGGACTTCGGCGTCGCAGTCGAATCCGACGTCCCGGCACCTGAGCAGCTTGGTCACCTTGGACCTCCCGTCGGTCGGGGTCCGCCTCGTGCGGGCGGTCCCGCCGGAACCGCATCATGCGACGGCGAGCGAGCCCGCGTGGCGAACCGCGCACCGCGGTAGCCTGACGGGGACGTCGGCTCCGCGGCGTCCACGCGAGGGAGGCGATCGATGACGGGCTTCGAGGCGACGCTGCTGGGCGTCGTGCAGGGCGTGTTCATGTTCGTGCCGGTCAGCTCGACCAGCCACCTGGTGCTGGTCCAGCACCTGCTGATCGGGGGCGGGTCGACCCTGCCGCCCCCCGAGAGCCCCGGCATGATCCTGTTCGACCTGGTCGTGCACGTGGGGACGATGGTGTCGGTCGCGATCGTGTTCCGACGCAGTCTGGCGCGCTTGATCCGTGGCGCCTGGAACGACCTGCGCGGCGTCGGTCGGCGCGACCGGTTGTCGCTCCGCCTGATCGGCCTCGGCGCGGTCAGCGTGCTCGCGACCGGCGCGGTCGGGTTCCCCGCGCGCGAGGCGTTCTCGTCGGCGTTCGCGCATCCGGCGGTGGTCGCCGCGGCGCTCGCCGTGACCGGCGCCTTGCTGTTCGCCAGCGACCGCCTGCGACGGGGCCGGCGCGGACTCGCCCAACTCACGATCTGGATCGCGATCGCGATCGGCGTCGCGCAGGGCCTGGCGCTGCTGCCGGGCTTCTCGCGCAGCGGCCTGACGATCGTGGCGGCGCTGCTGATGGGCGTCCGACGCCGTTGGGCGGGCGAGTACAGCTTCTTCCTGGCGATCCCTACGATCCTCGGCGCCACCGCGCTGCAGGGACTCGACGTGCTGCGCTCGGGCGAGCCGGTCGGGATCGGTCTCGCGCCGATGGCGATCGGGTTCGTGACGGCCGCCGCGGTCGGCGCGTTCGCGCTCTGGGCGGTGATGCGGGTGCTGCTGGCGGCGAAGTTCCGGTGGTTCGCCTACTACGTCTGGGCGCTCGCCGCGGCGGTCCTGCTCGGTGGACCCGTCTTCGACGCGTTCCTGGCCTGAGCGGAACGAGGCGGACGACGTGCGGCCCCACCCCACCGTCCCGGAACCGATCCTGACCGCCGTCCGCGAACGCCGCTGGCCCGACCTCGCGCACGACGACGCGCCGTGGCCCGAGCCGGGCGTGGTGGCGCCCGACCTGGCCGACCTGCTGACCGAGCTGCCGGCGCACGACCGAGCGATGGCGTTCCGGGCGCTGCCGACCGACGTCGCGCGCTCGACCTTCGCGAACCTGACCGCTTCCGACCGCGACGCGCTCCTCGCCGCCCTCACCGACGACGAGACGCGATCGTTGCTGGACGCCCTCGCCCCCGACGACCGGACCCTGCTGCTGCACGAGCTTCCCGGCGAGGTGACGCAGCGGCTGCTGAACCTCCTCTCGCCCGAGCGGCTCGAGCGTGCGCGCGGCCTGCTCGGCTTCCCTCCGGAGAGCGTGGGGCGCCTGATGACGCCGGACTACGTGGCGATCCGTCCGGAGTGGACGGTGGCCGAGGCGCTGGCGCACCTGCGCGCACGTGGGCACGAGTCGGAGACCCTCGACGTGGTGTACGTGGTGGACGAGGCGTGGCGCCTGCTCGACGACCTGGCGCTGCGCCGCTTGGTGCTCGCCGATCCCGACCGGTCGGTCGCGTCGCTGATGGACGAGGTGTTCGTCGCGACGCAGGGGCACGAGGACCGCGAGCAGGCGGTCCGCCTGATGCAGCGCTACGACCGCAGCGCCCTGCCGGTGCTCGGACGCGACGGGGTCCTGGTCGGGATCGTGACGATCGACGACGCGTTCGACGTCGCCACCGCCGAGGCGACCGAGGACTTCCACCTGGGAGCGGCGGTCCGGCCGCTGCGGACCGGCTACCTGCAGACGCCGCTCCTCGAGCTGTACGGCAGCCGCGTCGTCTGGCTGGCGGGGCTGGTCCTGGTGAACCTGGCTTCGTCAGGCGTGATCGCGGCGTTCGAGGAGGTGCTGCTCTCTTCGGTGGCGCTCGCCTTCTTCATCCCGTTGATCATCGACACCGGCGGCAACGCCGGGGCGCAGTCGGCGACGCTGCTGATCCGGGCGATCTCGACCGGGAACGTCCAGGCGCGGCGCTGGGCGGCCGTGTTCGTGCGCGAACTGGCGCTGGGCGCGGCCCTCGGCGCCACGCTCGGGGCGCTCGGGTTCGCGCTGGGTCTGCTGCGCGGAGGGGCCACGATCGGACTGGTGGTGTTCCTCACGATCGCCACCATGCTGATCCTGACGAACCTGCTGGGCGCCGCGCTTCCGTTCCTGCTCGAGCGCCTCGGTCGCGACCCGGCGACGGCGAGCGGGCCGCTGATCACCTCGGTCGCGGACGTGATCGGGCTGCTCGTGTACTTCGGTTGGGCGGCGCTGCTGCTCGGCACGCCGTCACCCGGTTGATCGGAGGCGGGTCGATCGGAGGCGGGTCGATCGGAGGCGGGTCGGTCAGTGCCGGATCCCGATCAGCAGCGGATCGTGATCGCTGCTCCGGTACGGGTCGGGCGCGAACAGCTCCCGTTCCCGTGGCGCCTTGAAGCGGGTGCTGGCGTCGAACAGGCTCGGCTCCCGCGCGTTCACGCTCCAGAGCGTGGCGCCGGTCACGTCCGCCGCGAGCGTGGGCGTGGCGAACGCGTGGTCGAGCCGCGCCGCCCGACCGTCGAACAGGTAGCTCGCGGCGTCCGGACCGGCGTGCCGCGCGATCAGGTCGATCAGGTCGTCGTCGCTGCCGAGCGCCCCGTCCGGACCGGCCCGGAGGCGCTCGGCGGCGTCCTCGCGCGGGTGCGCGTTCAGGTCGCCCACGATCAGGACCCGCTCGCCGTAACGGTCCGCGCGCGCCTCGAGGTCGCGCGCAAGCACCTCGGCGGCGGCGCTGCGGGTGGCGGCGCACGAGCCTTGCAGCGGATCGTCGTCGCCCGGTCCGCACGGCGCGCCCTTGCTGCGCAGGTGCAGCGCGACCACGGCGAACGGCTCGCCGCCACGGCCCGACCCGTCGCCGACCGGCACGAAGCGCTGCCCGACCGCCGGTCGGTTGCCGCCGCGCCCGTGCCGGTGCGGGTCGACGAAATCGGGAGCGTCGAGCACGATCGCCGGGCCTTCGGCGCGCACCGCGCCCTCGCGGAGCAGGAACCCTTGCGCGATCAGGTCGGTTCCGACCCGGCCGACGGGAACGGCGGCGTAGCGATCGTCGCGCTCCTCGCGGGCCAGGCGCTCGTTCAGCGCCTCCGCCAGGGCGTGCGCGGCGGCGTCGTCGGCCCGGTTCTCGAGCTCGATCAGGGCGATCACGTCGGCGTCGAGTCCGGCGAGCGCCGCCGTCAGCTTCGCGGCCTGACGGTCGCGCTCCTCCTCGTTCCGAGCGCCGCGGCAGGTCCGGTCCCGGTTCGGCCCGCACGCGTCGCCCATCGTGACGAACCAGTTCTCGAGGTTCATCGCTGCCACCCGCAGGTCGCCGCCCACCGGTTCCGGCGCTTCGGGCCGGGGGGCGGACGCTTCGATCCGGGGCGGTGGCCCGGCCGGGTGCAGACGGTAGGCGTCGAAGGCGTGGACCACCACGCCGTGCAGGTCGTGCACGCGGTCGCCGACCCGGAATCGGTGTTCGCGATCGAGCGGACGCCCATCCGGGTGCCGGGGCGGACTCGGGTTCTGCGCGTCCCGCCCGTCGTCGTAGAGGACCCGGTTCGCCCGTTGCGCCCGGTCGGCCGCGGCCGCCTCAGGTCCGGGAGGATGGGCGTGCGTCGGCGCGAGCGGTACCGCCTCCGCGGCGGCGATCCACAGCTCGCCGTAGCGGGCGTAGGCGTCGGTACCGGCGATCACGCCGTCCGGGACGGTCACGAGCATCGCTTCGAGCGACGCGAACGCCGCGTCGTCCAGCGGGAACGGGAGCGGGACCGGTGCGACCTCGAGCCCGTCGTCGCACACGCGCACCGCGATCACGTCGGCGATCTCGGTCCGTCCGTGCCGTTCGCGCACGGTGCCGCGCAGGCGCACGAGCTGCCCGACCTCGACCGGTCGGGCGTCGACCACCAGCACCCCTTCGGAGGTGCGGGGATCATCGTCGTGACGCTCGGCCGGCGTCTGCACCGCGTAGCTCCCCAGGTCGAACGGGATCGGCGCCTCGTGCCCCTGGTAGGTGGCGGTGACGATCGCTTCGATCGTGACGACCTCGCCCTCGAGCGGACTCGCGGCCGCGGTGCCCTGCACCTCGTGGATCTCGGTGACGGGGTCGTGGCACGCTCCGGGCGCGCCTGCGCCGCCCCACGCCGGGAAGGCGTCGCCCACGCCGATGCGGGCGACCACCACCGCGACGGTGGCGACGACGGCGAGGACGAGGGGCAGGGGAGCGAAGCGGCGCGGCACGGGTCAGGCTACCGGG
>SLSQ01000287.1 GCA_007130355.1 Trueperaceae bacterium | reverse complement strand
TCGCCGTACTCGTTCCAGAACGCTTCGTGGGTGGCGGGGAGCCAGGCGGCGACGATGGCGTCGAAGTCGCCGCGGGCGACGCCCGTCCACATCGGGCCGGCGTCGACCGAGGTGAGGTTCACGTCGTAGCCGAGGTCGTCCATCAGGACGGCGGCGACGACGTGGGTCGAGGCGATCTCGGAATCCCACAGCACGTAGCCGAGTTCGACCGGGTCCTGCGCGGTGGCGAAGCCGAGCGCGACGGCCGCGGATAGAGCGAGGATCATTCGTTTCATGTGCGTTACCTCCGATGTTCGAGTAGCGATGGGTCCGAAGCGGGACTACGCAGTATGTTCGGTAGTACGGCGCATACACTTACGCCCCACGCTTCGATCGGCCGAAATCGTTTCGACCACGTCCCGAACGGTAGCACGCACGGGGACGCGAGCGCAAACCGCGGGCGACGTGCGCCGCCCGCGGACCGCTCCGAAGCCGATGCGGACGCGCCCTTCCACGCCACGCACCGGGGACGTGCCTTCCCCTACTTCTGCCCCGGGCCCTTGCCCAGGGCCGCCGTCATGCGGTCGAGCACGATCGCCAGGATCACCACCGCCAGGCCGGCCTCGAAGCCCTGACCCACGTTGATCCGCTGGATCCCGCGGAGCACCTCGGCCCCGAGCCCGCGCGCCCCGATCATGCCGGCGATGACGACCATCGACAGGTTCAGCATGATCGACTGGTTCACGCCCGCCATGATCGTCGGCAGCGCGACCGGCATCTGCACCTTCACGAGCTTCTGCCAACGGGTCGAACCGAACGCGTCGGCCGCTTCGATCAGGTCGGCCGGCACCTGCCGGATCCCGAGGTTCACGAGCCGCACCAGCGGCGGGATCGCGAACACGAACGTCGCCACCACGCCGGGTACCAGCCCGATGCCGAAGAACATCACCGCCGGAATCAGGTACACGAACGCCGGCATCGTCTGCATGAAGTCGAGCACCGGCCGCATGATCCGCTCGGCAGTGTCGCTGCTCGCCGCCAGGATCCCGAACGGCAGGCCCACGATCAGGATCAGCAGCTGCGCCGTGATCACCAACGCCAGCGTCTGCAGGAACGGGCCCCAGAGGCCGATGTTCTCGATCAGCAGGAGGCCGAGGATCGACCCGACCCCCAGGCGCCAGCCGGCCAGCTTCCAGGCCAGCGCGCCGATCAGGAGCATCATCCCCCACGGCGGCAGCCACTCGAACCCGGAGAGCAGGTTGCCGATGACCATCTGCACGAAGTCGCTGAAGGCGTCGAAGGCGACGCCGAACTCGTCGATCAGCCAGCGGACGCCGGTCTCGATCCAATCGCGGAGCGGAATCCGGAACTCGAACATCAGGAGGCCCCCTCCCCGGCGGCCGCGCCGTCGTGCGCGCCCTCACCGCCCACGGCGCGGCCCGGACGATCGGCCACCGCGGCTTCGCCGCCGCGCACCAGCGCGGCCAGGATCGCGCCCTTGACGATCACGCCGCGCAGCTTGCCGGCGTCATCGACGACCGCGATCGGCCCGGTCGCGTCGGTCGAATGGGCGATCACCTCCTGCAGCGCGATCGTCGTCTGCACCGACGAGGCCGGCACGATCCGCTTCTCCTCGATCCGGTCGCGCGAGGCGGCGTCGTCCTCGAGCTGCTCGATGACCGCTTCGGCCGGCAGGAACCCCTTCAGCGTCCGGTCGGAGTCGACCACCAGGATCCCCGAGAGGCCGTAGCGCCGGATCTTCGTGAGCACGGTTCGGGGACCGTCGCGGACGTGCGCCGTCTCCTTGACCGGCTGCATGATCGAGCTCGCGGTGAGCACCTCGGTGCGATCGATCCCCTCGACGAACGCTTCGACGTAGGCGTCGGACGGCTTCGTGATGATCTCCTCGGCGGTCCCGACCTGCACCACCTCGCCGTCCTTCATGATCGCGATGCGGTCGCCGAGACGGAGCGCCTCGTCCAGATCGTGGGTCACGAAGACGATCGTCTTGCCCATGCGCGACTGGAGCTCGAGGAGCTCGTCCTGCATCTCGCGCCGGATCAGCGGGTCGAGCGCGCTGAACGCCTCGTCCATCAGCAGGACGTCGGCGTCGACGGCGAGCGCGCGGGCGAGGCCGACGCGCTGCTGCATCCCGCCCGAGAGCTGCGCCGGCAGATTGTTCTCCCAGCCGTTCAGCCCCACCAGCTCGATCGCGCGCATCGAGCGCTCGCGCAGCTCGCTGCGCGAGGCGCCCTGCACCTCGAGGCCGTACCCGACGTTGTCGAGCACCGTCCGGTGCGGCAGGATCGCGAACTGTTGGAACACCATGCCGCTGAACTTCTCGCGGCGGACCCGCAGCAGTTCCTGCTTGTTGAGCTTGGTGACGTCCTCGCCGTCGATCAGGACCTGGCCGGAGGACGGTTCGTGCAGCCGGTTCAGCAACCGCAGCAGCGTCGACTTGCCGCTGCCGGAGAGGCCCATCAGCACGAACGTCTCGCCGGCGTGGATCTTCAGGTCCACCTCGAAGCAGCCGATCGCGACGCCGAACCGCTCCTGCGCCTCCTGCTTGCTTCCGCCGGAGCGGATGTGCTCGATCGCGCGTTCCGGTCTCGGCCCGAACAGCTTGCTCAGCTTGCGGGTCTCGATCTTCACCGGGCGCTCGTCGGCGGTCCGGTCCGGCGCGGCCCCGTGCTTGGGGGCGGCGCCTGCGGTTTCGGTCGTGGTCATTCGGATCACCTCGGTCACGGTCGAACGTGGATCGGTCGTCGGAACGCACCAAGGGTACAACGCTTCGCCCGGAACACCCCCATGCGATGAGAAGGATGACGCGGACGGCCGGCGGGACGAGCGGTACCGTGCTGCGATGCACGGCTCGGCCCCCGCTCCGGACCCGGACCAGGCCGTCGCCCGCGCGCGACGCCTCGCCGACCGCCTCGACCCACGCCTGCGCTACCACGACGCCCGCCACACCTTCTGCGAGGTGCTCCCGGCCGCCCGGTCGCTGGCGCGGGCCGCCGGCGTCGGACCGGACCTCCGCGACGTCCTGCTGGTCGCCGCGGCGTTCCACGACCTCGGGTTCCTGGCGTTGCCCGACGGAGGCGGGAGGTTCGACCTGCCCCCGGTGCGCGGCCCGGACGGGCGCGGACACGAGCGAGCCGGCGTCGCCCTGATGCGGCGCGAACTCGCGCCGCTCGGGTACGACGAGGGCACGCTCGACCGCATCGCCCGCACGATCCTGGCGACGCGCCTGCCGCAGCGGCCGGCCTCGCTCGAGGAGCGGCTGCTGGCCGACGCCGACCTCTCGCTGCTGGGAGCGCGCACCTTCCCGCTCCGGAACGAGGAGTTGCGTTTGGAACGGCTGGCGCTCGGCGGCGCGCCGGTCCCTCGGGCCGTCTGGGCCCGGAAGCAGAGCGACTTCCTGCTGCGGCACCGCTTCGCCACCGAGGTGGCCGAGCGAGCGTACGGGCCGGGGCGCGCCCGCAACGCGCGGCTCCTGCGCAGCTACGCGCGCACGGGACGGACCCCGGCCCCGGGACGTTCGT
>SLSQ01000033.1 GCA_007130355.1 Trueperaceae bacterium | reverse complement strand
GAAGTGAACGAAGACGTCGGCGGAGCCGTCGCCCTGTTCGATGAATCCGAAACCTTTTTCGGGGCTGAACCACTTCACTTTGCCTGTAGCCATGTTCTACCTGTTCCCTACCTGCCGCGCCTCGCAGGGCACGGCATCCAACTTCTCCGGGCGGTGGCCCGGCGCTCATTCCGAAACCTCTTCGGAACGAGGCGATCGTACGTCATTCGGCCGTCGCTTGTCACGTACCTTCGGTACCCTGGTTCGACGCACGTCACGAACCCAGGAGGTCGCCCCGATGCCCGAACCGATCCACCGTGCCGACGTTCCCGAAGCGCACCGCTGGGACCCGGCCGCCCTGTACGAGAACGAAGCGGCCTGGGACGACGCCTTCCGTGCGCTGCAGGAGCGCACGGCCGAGGTCCTCCCGTTCCGCGGCACGCTCGCCGACGGTCCGGACCGACTGGCCGACTGGATCGCGCTCGAGGAGGACCTGACCGCCCGCCTCGGCCTCCTGAACGTCTGGACCACCATGGCCTCGAACGTCGACGCGGACGACGAGGCGGCGAGCGAGCGGGCCGACCGGGTGCGCGCCCTCGCCGCCCGGCTCGCCGAAGCGACCGCCTTCGCCGCCCCCGAACTGCTCGAGATCGGGTTCGGCCGGTTGCGCGCCTGGATCGCCGACCACCCGCGCCTGGCCGACCGCGATCGGTGGCTCGACCGGATCGAGCGCGACGCGCCCCACCTGCGCGGCCCGGAGGTCGAGGAGCTCCTCGGCGCGATGCGTGGGCCGTTCGCCGGTCCGTCGGTCGCCCACTCGACCCTCGCGAACGCCGAGCTCGACGTCCCGCCCGCCCGCGACGCCGGCGGCGGCGAGCACGCGGTCACCCAGTCGGTGATCGACACCCTGCGCGAGAGCCCCGACCGCGAGCTGCGCCGCAGCGCCTGGACGAACTACGCCGACGCGCACCTGGCGCGCAAGCGCACCATGGCCACCCTGCTCGCGACCGGAGCGCGCCAGACGAACCTGCTGGCCCGCACCCGCCGCTACGACGACGCGCTCGCCATGACCCTCGGGCCGCTCGAGGTGCCCCGGGCGGTCGTGACCGAACTGCTGCGCACCTTCGAAGCGAACCTGGACGTGTGGCACCGCTTCTACGACCTCAAGCGCCGGCACCTGGGGCTCGAGACGCTCGAGGGGTGGGACCTCGCCGCGCCGGTCGCCTCCGAACCGCCGGTCGTGTCCTACGACCAGGCGGTCGACTGGATCTGCGACGCCATGGCGCCGCTCGGCCCGGAGTACGTCGCGGCGATGCGCCGGGGCGCGACGGAGGAACGTTGGGTCGACCGCGCGCCGAACGCCGGCAAACGGATGGGCGCCTTCAGCACCAGCCACGCAGGCAGCAAGCCGTACATCATGATGAGCTGGACCGAGGATCTCGGCTCGGCCAGCACCCTGGCGCACGAGCTCGGGCACTCGATGCACTCGCTCCTCTCGCGCCGGGCGCAACCGTACCCGTACCAGCGCTACACGCTGTTCGCGGCCGAGGTGGCGAGCAACCTGCAGCAGGCGATGATGCGCGCCCAGCTGTTCGAGGAGCGGGCCGGCGACCGCGCCTTCGAGCTGGCGCTGATCGACGAGACGATCGGCAACTTCGGTCGCTACTTCCTGACCATGCCGACCCTGATGCGGTTCGAGCTCGAACTGCACCGGCGTGCCGCCGACGGAGGCGACGTCTCGGCCGACGGCCTGAACGCCCTGGCCGCCGACCTGTTCGGCGAGGCGTACGGGCCCGCGGTCCGGATCGACCGCGACCGGGTCGGAAGCACCTGGGCGCAGTTCCACACGCACCTCTACGCCCGCTTCTACGTGTTCATGTACGCCACCGGCATCGGCGGCGCGCACGCCTTCGCCCGGCGGCTGCAGGACGGCGTGCCCGGCGCGGCCGAGGCGTACCTGGCGTTCCTCTCCGAGGGCGGCCGCACCCCGCCGATCGAGGCGATGCGCCGCGCCGGCGTCGACCTCGCCTCGCCCGAGCCGGTCCAGCAGGCGTTCGACGTGCTGCGCGGGCACGTCGACCGGTTCGAGCGGCTGGTGGACGCGGGGTCGTGAGCGCGGACGGGGCGGGTGGCGCGGGCGGCGCGGGCGCGTCCGGCGATGCGGCCGGTTCGTGCGGCGCGTCCGGGTCGGCCTCCGCGCGTACGTCGGTCCGCCCGCGCGATCTCGGCGTCCCGTTCGGCGGCGCGCCCGGACCCGCGAACGCGATCACCGACGTGCCGGGCACGCACGTCGGCATGCGCACCCGCATCGAGGGCGCGTACGACGATCCGCACGGCGGTCCCGTGGTCCGCACCGGGGTCACCGTCGTCCACCCGCTCGGGCCCGACGCCGCCGGCGGCGTCGCCGCCGGCCGGTTCGTCTTCAACGGCATGGGCGAGATGACCGGTGGCGCGCTGCTGGACGAGTACGGCGTGCTCTACGGTCCGCTCGCCCTGACGAACACCCTCTCGGTCGGCGTCGTCCGCGACGCGCTGGTCGCCTGGTCGGTGCGGCGGGGTCTCGATCCACGCGATCTGCGCGGCCGCACCAAGCCGGTCGTGAGCGAGACCTGGGACGGCCGCCTGAACGACGTGTACGGCCAGCACCTGCGGGCCGAGGACGTGTGGGCCGCCGCCGATGGCGCTACGGACGGTCCCGTCCGCGAGGGTTCCGTCGGGGGCGGCACCGGGATGACCTCGTTCGGGTTCAAGGCGGGCACCGGCACCGCCTCGCGCCGGGTCGCGCACCCGCTCGGTCCGTTCGTGCTGGGCGCGCTGGTCCAGTCGAACTTCGGTCGCCGCGAGCAGCTGACGGTCGCCGGCGTCCCGGTCGGCCGCCTTCTCCAGGCGCCGGACCCGGTCGAGCCGGAGCCGCCCCGCGGCGACGGGTCGATCGTGGTCCTCCTCGCCACCGACGCGCCGCTGCTCCCGTCGCAGCTGACGGCCGTCGCGAAGCGCGCGACGTTGGCGCTCGGCCGAGTCGGCTCGATCGGTTCGACCACCTCCGGCGACCTGTTCCTCGCCTGGTCGACGGCGAACCGCTCGAGGTACCTGGAGAGGGACCTGCGCCGTTTCGAGGCGGTTCCGACCGAGCGGCTCGATCCCCTGTTCCAGGCCGCGGTCGAGGCGACCGAAGAGGCGATCGTCTCGGCCCTGGTCGCGGCGGAGCCGATGTCCGGCGTGGGCGGCGCCTGGTACCCGAGCCTTCCGCACGCCCGGTTGCGGGCGGTCCTGGCGCGTCACGGACGGCTCGCGGACGGGGCCTGAGCCGCCCGGGTTCGGACCCGAGCCCTCCCGCACCGCACCTGCCGCGCCTCCGTGACGTCGGCATCGCAACCGACCCATCGACGCCTTGAGCCGTCAGGACCCGCATCTTGACCGCATATGCAGCATGAGCCCGTCCAGGACGCGCGCACGCTCCCTATGCACGGCCGTATTGCCATTTCTCGGCCTCCGACGGCTCAAGGCGTCGATGCACGAACGCGCGGGGCGTCCGACCCTGGTCGGCGTCGCGCCGGTGGGACTACGGTGCGAACCGGGCGCGGTCCGTTCGGACCGTGGCGGGGGCCACAGGAGGGCGAACATGCACTGGATCCTCGGAACGGCGATCGGCGTGGCCGTCGTGGCGGCCGTCGCGTGGGCGGGCCTGCAGGTGCGGCCGGCGCCGTACCCGGAGGCCGGCGCGTCCGTCGGCGGACCGGTGGCGACCACGGCGCTTCCGGACGACCTGCCCGCCCCGGTCGCACGGTTCTACCGGACGCTCTACGGCGAGGAGCTCCCCGTATACGAGACGATGGTGCTCTCCGGCCGCGCGACGCTGCGCATCGCCGGCGTGCCGCTCCCGGCTCGGTGGCGATTCACGCACGACGTCGGCGACGCCTACCGCCACGAGATCACGACCACCTGGTTCGGACTCCCACTGCTCCGGGTCGACGAACGGTTCGTGGACGGCGTCGGCCGCATGCGCCTTCCGTTCGGGACCGAGGAGGGCCCGGCCATCGACCAGGGCGCGAACCTCGCCCTCTGGGCCGAAGCGCTCTGGTTCCCCGCCGCGCTGGCGACCGATCCCCGCGCCGAATGGAGTTCCGTCGACGACGCGACCGCGCTGCTCCGGGTCCCGTTCGGTGCCGACGGCTCGGAGACGCTCGTGGTCCGCTTCGATCCCGAGACCGGAACGGTCGCGCTGCTCGAGGCGATGCGCTTCAAGGGCGCGGACGCGACGGCCAAGACGCTCTGGCTGAACCACGCCGGGGCGTGGGGCACGGTCGACGGCCACCCCACCGCGACCGAGGCGTCCGTGCGCTGGCTGGACGACGGCCGGCCGTGGGCGACCTTCCGCGTCGAGTCGATCGTCGCGAACGGCGAGGTCGCCACGCGCCTGCGAGCACCGAACGGTCACTGACGGCCCGACACGGCGCGTGGTAGCAAGGCGCATGCGCCACGACGCTCGCCCTCGACGCTCGATCCGGTCCTTCGCCGGGACCGAAGCCCTCGGCGTGCTGAGCCGCACCGTGGTGCGCGTGGCGGCCGTGGCCGTCGCGTTCTCGTTCGCGGCGGCGACGCCGACCGCCACGGCCCAGGAATCCGCTCCGGCCGACGCTCCGGTCGACGCGTCGACCGTCGCCTCGTCCGCCGTCGGGTACGCCGGACCGGGTCCGGACGGCCGCCACCTCTGGCTCTGGCTCGAGACCGTGGGAGGCACGGGCCGAGCGCACGGACTCCTGCGCAGCGCCGCGCCGCGCCTGCAGGAGGAGGGGCCCGCGTACGACGTCGCCTTCTCGGGAACGGTGCGTGCCGACGCCGAGGAGCCCCGGCGGCTCGACGTCGCGGCGCGCGCGGCCGAACCGTCGGACCTCGCGCTGCGGACCGACCCGTCCCGCGCCGACGCGCCGATGACGGAGCTCGCCGTACGCGTCGAAGCGACGCCGTGGACCGACCCCCCGGAACAGGATCCGCACGGCCGAGCGCACCTGACGGTCACGGTGGACGGGGTCGCGACGGAGTTCGTCCTGCCCGCGGTGGCGACGCGCCTCTCCAGCGCGACGCGACTGGACGACGCCAGCTTCGAGGTGGTCCTCGACCTGCCGTTCTTCTACGCCGAGCCGTACGCGTCGCTGGACCTCTCCGCCCCGCACTTCGAGCGCGCCCAAGCGGCGTGGAGCGACGGCCTCCGTCAGCGCCGGGAGCTTCCGACGGCGGCGACCGGCGGCTGGTGGCTCGCGCGGACCGACGAGGTGCGGTCGTTGACGCCGCGGCTGGTGAGCGTCCTGACGCACGTGCACGCCTACTCCGGCGGGGCCCACCCGAACGCGTGGAGCGAGACCCGCACCTGGATCCGCGACGCCGTCGACGCGCCCTGGCGCCGGGCCGGCCACGTGTGCGCCGCCCTCGCAGCGCTCGAACGGCCGTGCGACGAGGCCCGAATGCGCGACGAGGTGATCCGGGACCTGGAGCGCCAGGAGGCGCACGGCGTCACCAGCGGCGAGGTCGGACCGAACGCGCCGTGGCTGCTCGACGCCTTCACGCTCGGGCCGGGCGGCGTGACGTTCCACTTCGCGCCGTACGAGGTCGGACCGTACGTGCAGGGACCGTTCGACGTGCTCGTACGCTACTGAGCTTCGGCACCGGCGGTCGGCGCCGGAACGACCGGAAAGGCGACGCGCACCGTCGTGCCGACGCCTTCCTCGCTGGCCAGCGTGATCGTGCCGTCGTTGCGCTCGGCCATCCGTTGCACGATCCCGAGGCCCAGCCCGGCCCCCTGTCCCGGCTCGCCGGTCGTGAAGTACGGATCGAACGCGCGCTGGCGCACGCTCGGGCTCATGCCGCGCCCCTGATCCTCGACCTCGAGGCGTACCGACCGGTCGCCGTCGCGGACCGTGCGGACCGTCAGCGTCCCCGTCCGTCCACGCATCGCGCGCAGGCCGTTGCCGGCGAGGTTCATGACGATCCGTTGCAGGTCGCCCGGATCGGCGTGCACGTGCGCCCCCGGCGCCCCCGCCTCGATCCGCACCTCCACCGGTTCCGGTCGGGTGCCGGTGAGGAGCGGAGCGGTCTCGTCGAGGACCCGGTCGAGCTCGACGGCGAGCCGTTCGCCGCCCTCCGAACGTCCGTAGGAGAGGATGCGGGCGACCAGGTCGCGTCCCCGTTCGGCCGCCCGGACCACGGTCGCGAGCCGGCGGCGCTCCTCGGAACCCTCCGGCGCGTCCTCGCGCATCCCGTCCGAGACGGCCAGGATCGGGAGGAGCAGGTTGTTGAAGTCGTGCGCGATGCCGGCCGCGAAGCTGCCGAGCGCCTCGAACTGGCGGGCCTCGCGCAGCCGCGCCTCGAGCCGGACCCGTTCCTCCAGCTCCTCCTGCAGGCGCCGGCGCGCCTCCGCCTCGGCGGCGTGCGCGCGCTCGACCCCCCGCACCAACGTCGCGACCGACAGGCCCATCATCCCGGCGAGGAAGACGACCGTGCCCGCCGCCGACAGGTACTCGTGGAGCGGCCAGTCCCTCAGCGCCCCGGTCCACGGCGCTCCGGCCGCCACGCCGAAGGCGGCGAGCGCGAGCGTCAGGGCCGATGTCCCGGTCACGACCACCGCCCCGCGCCGGCCGAAGAACACGCCCGCCAGAACCGCCGGCACGAGGATCCAGGCGATCCCCGACCCGGCCATCCCCACCACGATCAGGAGGACCCACGAGAACCCGAACCAGAGCACCAGGAACGTCGCCGCCCGCAGGCGGTAGCCGAGTCGGGGGAACGCCGCGAGGCCGACGACCGCCGCCCAGGCGATCACGTCGACCGCCACGAGCCAGGCCAGGTCCTCCTGCCAGGCGACCCAGGCGCCCGGTACGAACGCGACCACCGCCAGCGCCGCGGTGGTCCACAGGACCGCGTTCAGGACGCGGACGCGCCAGAGGGGGACCGGCTCGGTTCGTATCACCCGGGGATGCGCCGCCCGGGTCGGTCCACGGTACGATTCGAGGCGACGGACATGGGGAATGCTACCCGGGAGCCCGGGACTCGAGACCAGGCTACTTCTTCATGAGCAGAGCATGGGTTCCAGATGAAGGCTCAGCGTTGGAGCGATATGAGCAATCTCGCGTCGGGGTCCCGACCGGGCGTACTATCCTCCGGAACGTAGCGGGGAATCGGACGCTCGACCCGACCGCCGACCGTGGCTCCCGAGGGGCACCGAATCCGTCGGGGCTCGAATCGCGTCGCATCCGAGCGCCACCGAGCCCACCCCGCCGCCCGTCCGTCCCTGGGCACCTCCCTGCCCGACGCTTCGACCCTGCCCTTTGGAGGTAGACATGAAACCGTTCCGCATGCTCTTCCCGCTCGCCGCGTTCGGCCTGATCCTGGCCGCGTGCGCCGCACCGGCCAACGGCGACGACCCGTACGCCGATCCGGGCACGGCGCCCCCGCCCACGATCGAGGACCCGACGATCGCGACGACGGGCACGATCCGCGCTAGCGACAAGGGCGACGACCTGATGGACATCAGCGTCTCGGGCTTCCTGGGCCCCGACGGCGAAGCGACCGACCTGGACGAAGGCGACTTCACCGTCGTCGAAGCGGGCACGGTCAAGGGCATCACCGTCGAGAGGATCGGCGGCGAGGTGCGCGCCGCGGCCGACATCGTGTTCGTGTTCGACACCACCGGCAGCATGGGGTCCGGCCTCACCAGCGTCCAGAACTCGATCATCGCGTTCAGCGAGTTCCTCGACACCTCCGGCCTGGACGCCCGCGTCGGCGCCGTGACGTTCGGCGACGCGTACGACACGAAGAACGATCCCGACGACGCGGACGAGCGCGGCGTTTCCCTCCGGGGCGACACGCCCCCCGGGTTCGACAGCTCCCCGCGTCCGACCTTCGACCTCAGCGCCGACTTCGAAGCGTTCCAGACGTTCATCGAAGGCGACTCGCCCCGCGGCGGCGGCGACGCGCCGGAGAACGCCATCGGCTCGGTCGAGTTCGCGCTCGACAACCTGGCCTGGCGCGACGGCGCACAGAAGATCATGATCGTCGTCATGGACATCTGCTCGCACACGCACGACACCTTCGAGTCGCAGTTCAGCGGCACCGACGGCTGGGAACGCTGGCAGCCCCCGGTCACCGAGGACCTCCTCGACCGCCTGACCGGCGAAGGCGTCGTCACCCACGTGGTCGGACCCGACAGCACCTTCTGCGACGACACGCACGAGAACATGAAGGTGTTCGCGGGCGTCGACGGCACCGGCGGCGTGTTCTTCGACTGGGACGGCAGCGAGTTCGACCTCGAGGAGCTCCCGATCGCCACGGCAGCCACGGGCGGCTACATCGTCACCTTCCGCGGCACCAAGGACGGTGCCGAGAAGACCGTCCGCGTCGTGATCGACGACGGCAGCGACATCCGCGGCGAGTTCAGCCGTAGCGCCACGTACTGAGTCGCGCGGCGACGGCCGGTCCGACCGGCCCCCGAAGCTCGTGAGGAACGGCCCCGGCGACATGCCGGGGCCGTTCCTCGTGCTGGAGGCGCGGCGCTCGAGAATAGGGACGGTACAGGGGGCGTGCGCGCGGGCGGGGTCCCGAACTACGCGCCGGGCTCGACGCGCGCCGCGGACGGGCCGGTCGGCCCTGGGGCCGCGAGCCTCTCCTCCAGGTACCGCGCCACCGCCCCGTACCACTCGAGCGCCGTGGCGCGATCGGCGGGGCCGTGCCCGCTCTTGGCGTCGACGACGTAGTCGACCTCGACGCCGTTGGCGCGCATCGCCTCGACCATCTGGTCCGACTCGGCCTGGACGACGCGGGGGTCGTTCGCGCCCTGGAAGATCAGCATCGGGACGCGCACGTTCTGCACGTGGGTGATCGGCGAGCGCTCGACCATGCGCTCGCGGTCGGCCGGATCTTCCGGATCGCCGACCCAGGCGGCCATCATCGGGCGCCAGTGGGGCGGAACGCTCTCGACGAAGGTGAGCAGGTTGGCGGGCCCGACCACGTCGACGCCGACCGCCCAGCGGTCGGGCAGGCGCGTGACGGCCGAGAGGGTCGCGAAGCCGCCGAACGACCCGCCGAACACGCCGATCCGAGCCGGGTCGACCCAATCCTGGGCCGCGAGCCAGTCGGCGGCGGCCTCGACGTCGCGCAGCTCATCGCCGCCCCAGTCGCGGTGGATCAGGCGCTGGTAGCCCTTGCCGTAGCCGGTCGAGCCGCGGACGTTCGGCGCCAGCACCGCGATCCCACGCTCGTTCAGGTAGGCGTACAGCCCGTCGTACATGTAGCGTGGTTGCTCCTGCGCCTCCGGCCCGCCGTGGATCGACAGAACCACCGGGAACGGTCCCTCGCCCGCCGGCCGGTAGAGCCAGGCGGGGATCTCGCGGTCGAAGCTCGGGTAGCGGACCGGTTCCGGCGTCGGCATCCGGGCCGGGTCGACCCCGCCCAGCATCGACTGTTCCCTCGGCTCGAGCGTGCCCGTGGTCAGGTCCAGCTCGAACAGGTTCGCGGCGTGGGCCGGGGTCGACAGCGTCACGAGGACCTTACGCTCCGACGGGTGGAGGTCCAGGCCCTCGATCACGCCGAACGGGATCTCCGGGTCGGGCAGCGACGCCCCGGCCTCGAGGTCGTGGGCCCGCAGGACGTGCGCGCCGTCGCGGTTCTCGACGGTGACGGAGGTGCGCCCGTCGCGCGCGACCTCGAACCCTTCGACGTCCCGCTCGGGCTCGCGGAGGTAGCTCCACGCGTCCGAGCCGAGATCGTAGAAGCCGAGGCCCAGGAACTCGCGGCCGTGGTCGCTGCGAAGGTACACGCCGCTGCCGTCGCGCGCCCAGGGACCGGGCCAGAACTTGGCCTCGCCCTCGTGCGGGGTGAGGTGCCGCGTCGCACCGCTCTCCAGATCGATCAGGTGCAGGTCCTGGTTCATGTTGCCGTGCACCTGAACCGCGATCGCCTGCGTTCCGTCCGGCGAGGCGTGCGCCGCGTAGAAGCGTCCACCTTCGGTCAGGCGCCGTCGCTCGCCGGACGCCAGATCGAGGACCTGGACGTCGACCTCGGTCGGTTCCCGGTCGTTCGACGCGATCAGGATCCGGCCGCCGGGAAGAGGCTCGCCCAGTTGATGCTGCGCCTGCGGCGCGTCGGTGAGCTGCCGGATCGCGCCGGCCCGGGGCGGATCGTCCTCGGCGGGAACCTCCAGGACGAACACCTGGTGCATTTCATCGCCGTCCCGGTCGGCGAGGAACACGATCCGGTCGCCCTCGCGCGTCCAGGCGAAGTCGACCACCCGGCGGCCGGGCGCCTCGGTCGCCTGAACGGCGAAGCCGCCGCCGGTCGGCTGGATCCAGAGTTGGTTGCGGCCGCTGGTGGGCGCGACGTACGCGAAGCGCCGGCCGTCGGGCGCGTAGGCGCCGGAACCGATCCGGCGGACGGCGGCGAAGCGTTCGAACGGCGTGCGTACTGCGTCGGGGTCGTCCATGCGGGCACGGTAGCCCGCGTCGCGCTCGGCCGCAACGAGAACGAGGCGCGGGAACGGACGCCCCGCGCCTCGGTACCATGGCGCCATGGGCGCGAACGAGAGTCCGGACGGCCGCTCGCGGACCCGCGACCGGTGGACCCACCGCGCGCGGGCGTTCGTGCTGCTGACGGTCGTGTGGACCGCGTTGGACGGCACGGCCACCTGGCCGGCCGGGTTGGCCGTCGCGACCGTCGGCGCCTGGATCGCCGGCGCGCTCGCCCTTCACCCGCCCGTCCCGATCCGGCCGCTGCGCGCGGTCGGCTTCGCCGCCTACTTCGTAGCCGCCTCCGTCGTGGGCGGCATCGACGTGGCCTGGCGCGCCTTCCGGCCGGGACGGACGGTCCAGCCGAGCGTGCGGCGCCTGCCGCTGCGCCTCCCGGCCGGAACGCCCCTCACCCTGATGGTGAGCGCGCTCAGCCTCATGCCGGGCACGCTGGCGGCGGGACTCGAGGACGACGGCCGCACCCTGGTCGTCCACGCCCTCACCGACCGCGCCCACGACGGCGCCGTCGTCCTGCACGACCGGGTCCGCTGGGCGTTCGCGTTGGACGCTCGATCGGACGCCCGTTCGGACGCGACGTGACGCCGCCCGACGACCTGCTCGGGTACGTGGCGCTGTTCCTGCTGCTCAACCTCGCGATCGGCCTGATCCGCGTGATCCGCGGCCCGACCTCCGCCGACCGGATGATGGCCGCCCTGCTGTTCGGATCGACCACCGTCGCAGTGCTGGTGGTCCTGGCGACCTGGATGGAGGAGCCGGCGTTGCGCACGGTCGCGCTGGCGTTCGTGCTGCTGGCGGCGATCGTGACCCTGGCGTTCCTGGGAACGCCCGACCGGGACGCGTCATGACCGTTGCCGACGCGACCGGTCTGGCGGGCGCGGCCCTGGTGCTGATCGGTTGCTTCTTCTTCCTGGCCGGCACCGTGGGCCTGCTCCGCTTTCCCGATCCGCACAGCCGGCTGCACGCCCTCACCAAGGCGGACAACCTGGGGCTGGCGGCGGTGTGCGCCGGCACGGCGCTGCTGGCCGGCGAGATGCGCACCGCCTTCCTGCTGGGGATCGTGTGGCTCCTGGCGCTGCTGGCCGCGACCGTCTCGGCGCACCTGATCGCGCGGGCCACCCCCTGGAGCGACGGTCCCGAGGCGCCGACCGAGGCGCCGGACGAGGAGCGGTCGTGAACGTCGAGCTGGCGATCGACGCCCTGATCGCCGTCGGCTTCGCGTCCCTCGCGGTGCGGGTCGTCACCGGCCGCCGTCTGTTCGCGGACATCGTGACGTTCGTGGTGTTCGGGCTGGTCGTGTCGCTCGCCTGGGCGCGGCTCGGGTCGCCCGACCTGGCGCTGGCCGAAGCGGCGATCGGGGCGGGCCTGACCGGCGCGCTGATGCTGGTCGCCTACCGCACGCTGGCACGCGGCGGGTGGACGCCGACCCCGACCGAAGGCCGTCGCTCGACGGTCGCCGTCGCCATCGGCGTGCTGAGCGCGACGGCGGTCGCGGCGATCGGCGTGGCCGCCGTCGGCGCGGCGGGCGAGGGCAGCGCTCCGGACAGCGCCGGCGCGGCCGCGCTGGAGGCGCTCGACGGCACCGGACTCGGCAACCCCGTCACGGCGGTGCTGCTCCTGTTCCGCAACCTGGACACGCTCCTCGAGATGTTCGTGCTGCTGGTGGTCCTGCTCGGCACCTGGGCGGTCGCCACGCCGCTGCGCACCGGCGTGCGGGCGCGCGTGCCGCGCGACACGCCGTTGGTGGCCGCCCTGGTCGGCATCGTCGTGCCCACCGCGGTCCTCGTCGCGGCGCACCTGCTGCTCGCCGGCACCGACCGGCCGGGGGGCGCCTTCCAGGGCGGCACGGTGCTGGCCGCGGCGGGCGTGGTGCTGGTCCTGACCGGTGCGATCCGGGCCCGGTCGCGTTCGGGCCTGCGCCTCCGGATCGCGCTGATCGCCGGGGTGGCGACGTTCGTGGCGATCGGCGCCGGCGCGCCCCTGTTCGGGGCGGAGCCGATGGAGCTGCCCGGCACCTGGGCGGTGTACCTGATCGAAGTGGCGATGATGGCGTCGATCGCCACGACCCTGCTGCTGCTCTTCACCCGCTCGCGCGGGGTCGGTGCCACCGAGGCCGACGCCGGGGCGGAGGGCGGCCGGTGACCTCCGTCACCCTCTACGTCCTGGCGGCCGCCGTGGTGTTCGGGGCGGGCGTGTTCGGCGTACTGACGGCGGCGCACCTGCTGCGCAAACTGCTGGCGCTCAACATGATCGGTTCGGCGGTGTTCGTGCTGATGCTCGCCGTCTCGGGCCGACCGGGCGGCACCACCGACCCGGTCGCCCAAGCGCTGGTGCTGACCGGAATCGTGATCGCCGTGGCCTCGACCGCCTTCGCGCTGGCGCTGGCGATCCGCATCCACCACGACAGCGGCCGCGTGACGTTGAGCGCGCCGGAGGACGATGACGACCGCTGAGGCGCTGCTGGTCGTGGTGTTCGCGCCGCTCGCGACCGGCGCGTCGCTGCTCGTCGTGCCCCGGCGGGCGTGGGCTCCGCTCGGCTGGATCGCCTGGCTCGCGACCGCCGCGGCGCTGGCGCACGTCACCGCGCGCGTGGTCCGGGACGGACCGGAGCGGATCGCGCTGGCCGGGATCGACGCGCCGCTGGGCGTCGCCTGGCGGGTCGACCCGTTCGCCGTCTCGATGCTCTGGCTCGCCGTGATCGTGGGCGCGATCGTGACCGTGCACGCCCGCGCCACGATCCCCCCGGGCACCCCGGCGGGGCGCCGCTTCTGGCCGCTCTGGTGGCTGCTGGCGGGCAGCGTGCACGCCCTGTTCCTCTCCGCCGACCTGTTCAACCTGTACG
>SLSQ01000162.1 GCA_007130355.1 Trueperaceae bacterium | reverse complement strand
GCGGTCGTGCACCTGGCCGGCGCGATCGCCTACTCGGCGCACCTCGGCGTCGACGCCGGGGTCCGGCGCCTGCGCGACGGCTACGGCAAGGCGCTCGCGACGATCCTCACCCCCCGGTCCAGCCTGGTGGTGCTGGGGGTGGCGGCGGCGCTGGTCGGCAGCCTCGCCTGGGTATTCCCCCGCATCCAGTTCAACTTCGTCAGCGAGCTCGACGTCGGACAGGTGGCGATCGCGATCGACATGCCGCCCGGCACGCCGCTCGACCGGACCGACGTGGTCTCGGCCGAGGTCGAGCGCCTGCTGGCCGCGACGCCCGAGGCGCGCAGCGTGATCGCCCGCATCGGCGGGGGCGGCCTCACCAGCGGCGAGGCGACCGACCGGTCGCGCATCACCCTCGAGCTGGTCGGCCTTTCCGAGCGGGACGTCAGTTCGTTCGAGCTCGCCGACCGGCTCCGACCCGAGGTGCTGGCGCTGCTCGAGCGGATCGCGCCGGAGGCGGACGTGTCGATCGGAAGCGACGACGGGGGCGCCGTGCCGGTCGATACCGGCCTCTCGCTCACGCTCTACGCCGACGACCGCGATCTGCTCGAGGAGCGGGAGGCGCTCGCGCGCCGCGCCATGCGGGACCACCGGTGGCTGCGCAACGTCGAGTCGTCGCTCGAGGGCTCGGTCGACGAGCGGGTGTTCGTCATCGAGCGTGCCGCGCTCGCCGGCACCGGCCTCACGGTCGCCGAGGTGGGCCAGGCGCTGCGGACGTACAACGTCGGTACGACCGCCGGCTCGCTGGACGCGGGAGGCGAGGACGTCGCCATCGTGGTCCGGGTCGATCCGCGCCGCATCGCCGACGAGCAGGCGCTCTTGAGCCTGCCGATCTTCGCGCAGTCCCTGAACGCCTGGCTGCCGCTCTCGGCGCTCGGCAGCTTCGACGTGCGCGCCGGGCCGATCGCGATCGACCGGGCGAACCAGCGCTACATCGCGAACCTCTCCGCCGCCCTGGTGCAAGGCTCGCCCGGGCAGTTCCAGGTCCGCGAGGACGTCGAACGCGCCTTCGCCGAAGCGGGCGTCACCGACGAGCGTGTCACCGTCGGAACCGGCGTCGGACCCGACCTGCTCGGCGACCTCGTCTTCTACGGCCCGATCGCCTTCCTGCTGGCGTTGGTGCTGAACTTCCTGGTGATCGCCAGCCAGTTCAACAGCTTCACCTATCCGCTCTACCTGCTGGCGACCGTGCCGTTGGCGCTCGTGGGCGCCTTCTGGCTGTTCTTCCTGACCGGCAACGCGCTCGACGTGATCAGCGTGCTCGGGGTGGTGATCCTGATCGGCCTCGTGACCAAGAACGCGATCCTGCTGCTCGACGTGGTGATCGCGGGGCTCGAGAAGGACGAGACCCTCGAACGGGCGCTGGTCCGGGCCGGCCGGCTCCGGCTGAGGCCGATCCTGATGACGGCGCTGACGGTGGTGATCATCAGCGTTCCCCTCCTCCTCGGGCTCGGGGAGGGGTCGGAGTTCCGCCGACCGCTCGGCCTGGTGATCGTGGGCGGCGTCGTCTCGTCGACGTTCCTGACGTTGTTCGTGGTACCGGCGGCGTTCTACCGGTTCGAACGGCGGCGCTTCCGGACCGGCGGCGGGCGCGCCCATGCGCTCGACGCGGCCCGTTCGGAGGCGACGGACACCGCCTGAACGCCCGGCGCCGCCCGACGGTCGCGCCGACGGCTCGGTCCGCTTCGGAGCGGACCCGTCCCGGCCGGGGCGGGTCCGCCGCTGCGTGATAGCATCGCGCCCACGGACGGACCCTGTCGTGGACGATGCTTCGCTGGGCGCGAGGCGCCCGCGTGCGTCGCGCGGGGGGCCGACACCGAACCCGAACCCGCTGGAGGCGTCATGGACATCCTGATCATCCTCGTGCCCCTCGCCGCGCTCGCTGCGCTCGTCGCCGCCGGACTCCTAGCCCGCGGCGTTCTTGCGGCCGAGACCGGCAACCCCACCATGAACGAGATCGCCACCGCCATCCGGCAGGGCGCCGGCGCCTACATGAACCGGCAGTACCGCACCATCTTCGTGGTCGCGGTGGTGATCATCGCGCTGTTCGCGCTGGTCGCCTGGACCCGGCCCGACGCGCACGAGGCGACGCAGTGGTGGTGGACCACCATCGGCTTCGGGATGGGGGCGCTGTTCAGCGCGATCAGCGGCTACGTCGGCATGAACGTGGCCGTGCGCGCCAACGTGCGCGTCGCCGAAGCGGCGCGCAAGAGCCTTCCCGGCGCCCTGAAGATCGCCTTCGACGGCGGTGCCGTCTCCGGGCTCGCCGTCGCCGGCCTGGCGCTGTTCGGCGTCTCCGGCTTCTACGTCCTGTTCGACACCTTCATGGGCATGACCGACCCGGTCGAGCCGCTCGTCGGGTTCGCCTTCGGCGCCTCGCTGATCAGCCTGTTCGCGCGCGTCGGTGGCGGCATCTACACCAAGGCCGCCGACGTCGGCGCCGACCTGGTCGGCAAGGTCGAGGCGGGCATTCCCGAGGACGACCCGCGCAACCCGGCCGTCATCGCCGACAACGTCGGCGACAACGTGGGCGACTGCGCCGGGATGGGGGCCGACCTGTTCGAGACGTACGCCGTGACCGTGATCGGCTCGATCTTCCTCGGCTTCCTGCTTCCGGGCGGGGTGATCTCGACGCTCGTGACCTTCCCGCTCGTGCTCGGCGCGATCGCGATTCTGGCGTCGATCGTCGGGGTGCGCTTCGTGACGCTCGGCCAGGACGGCAACATCATGCAGGCGCTCTACCGCGGCGTGTTCGTCAGCGCCGGCATTTCGATCATCGGCTTCTTCTTCGCCTCCTGGGCGATGCTGCCGGGCGCCACCGAGCTGCTCTCCCGGGGTAGTTGGTTCACGCTCTTCCTCGCCTCCCTGGTCGGGATCGTGGTGGTGATGGCGATGATGTTCATCACCGAGTACTACACCTCGACCCGCTTCGCTCCGGTGCGCCGCATCGCCAAGGCGTCCGAAACGGGGAGCGCCACGAACATCATCAGCGGCCTGGCCGTCGGCATGCAGAGCACCGCCGTCCCGACCCTGATCCTGGCGCTCGCCACCTTCCTGGCGTTCCTGCTGGGCGGCCTGTACGGCATCGCCGTCGCCGCGGTGGCGATGCTCTCGGTCACCGGGATGATCGTCGCCATGGACACCTACGGACCGATCACCGACAACGCCGGCGGCATCGCCGAGATGAGCGACCTGCCCGAGTCCGTCCGCGAGAACACCGACGCGCTCGACGCCGTGGGGAACACCACCAAGGCGGTCACCAAGGGGTACGCGATCGGATCGGCGGCGCTGGCGGCGCTGGTCCTGTTCGCCGACTACGCCGAGCGGCTCGATCTGGGCGACGCGGCGTTCCGCCTGAACGACCCGATCGTGCTGGTCGGGCTGCTGATCGGCGCGATGCTGCCGTTCCTGTTCAGCGCCTTCCTGATGGAGTCGGTCGGCAAGGCGGCCGGCGCCGTGATCGAGGAGGTCCGCCGCCAGTTCCGCGAGATCCCCGGCATCATGGAG
>SLSQ01000288.1 GCA_007130355.1 Trueperaceae bacterium | reverse complement strand
GGCGCCGGTCCGGTGCCGGCGGCGGCGCGGGCGCCCGGCTCCGGCGCCAACTCGCGCAGCAGCTCGAGGAACCGCGCTCCGTACTTGGCGAGCTTGCCCTCCCCCACGCCGGAGACGGTCCGGAGTCCGTCCGGATCGGTCGGCGTCCGCTCCGCCATCTCGCGCAGGGTGGCGTCGTGGAACACGACGTACGGCGGCACGCCCTGGGCGCCGGCCAGCTCGGCCCGCAGGCGCCGCAGCGCGTCGAAGCGCTCGCGCACCTCCTCCGGCAGGTCCTCCGCGACGCGCGGTCGCTTCGGCGCGCGTTCCGCGGCGGTCGGCGCCCGGTCCTCGCGCAGACGCACGGTCCGTTCCCCCCGCAGGACCGGCGCCGCCTCCGGGCCCAATCGGAGCGAGCCGTGGCCCTCGGCGTCGGAGGTCAGCTGCCCGGCGGCGACCAGCTGGCGCGCCACCGACCGCCACCCCTTCTCGGACAGCTCCGTCCCGACGCCGAAGACGCTGAGCCCGTCGTGCCCGAGCGACGCCACCCGCGGCGTGCGTTTGCCGAGCAGCACGTCGGTGAGGTGTCCGGCACCGAAGCGCTGGCCGGTCCGCACCACCGTCGAGAGCAGCTTCTGCGCGGCGACCGTCCCGTCGTAGGTCGCGACCGGACGGAGGCAGCCGTCGCAGTTGCCGCACGGCTCGTCGAGCGTCTCGCCGAAGTAGCGCAGCAGCACCTGCCTGCGGCAGCCGGGCGTCTCGCAGTAGCCGAGGAGCGCCTCGAGGCGCCCCTGCATCACGCGCCGGTGCGCCTCGGGCGCGTCGCTCGCGGCGAGCATGCGGCGCACCTGCATCACGTCCTGCAGCCCGTACGTCATGAAGGCGTCGGCCGGTTCGCCGTCGCGTCCCGCCCGGCCCGTCTCCTGGTAGTACCCCTCGAGCGTCTTGGGCAGGTCCAGGTGGGCGACGAAGCGAACGTCCGGTTTGTCGATCCCCATCCCGAACGCGATCGTCGCGACCACGACCACCCCCTCCTCCTGCAGGAAGCGGCGCTGGTGCGCCGCGCGCGTCTCGCCGTCCAGCCCCGCGTGGTAGGGGACCGCGTCGATCCCCTCGCGGACCAGGGCCTGCGCGGTCCGGTCGACCGAGGCGCGGGAGAGGCAGTAGACGATGCCGGCGTCGCCGCGGTGCCGGTCGCGGTAGAAGCGCAGGAACTGCTGACGCGCGTTCGCCTTGTCGACGACGGTGTAGCGGATGTTCGGCCGGTCGAAGCTGGCGGTCAGGTTCAGGGCCCGCTCGAGGCCGAGCTTCTCGACGATCTCCTGGCGCGTGGTCCGGTCGGCGGTGGCGGTGAGGGCTAGGCGCGGCACCGCCGGGAACCGTTCGGCCAGGACCGAGAGGCGCACGTACTCGGGACGGAAGTCGTGGCCCCACTGCGACACGCAGTGGGCCTCGTCGATCGCGAAGAGGGCGATCTCGGTGGCGGCGAGACGGTCGAGGAAGCCGGGCGCGAGCAGGCGCTCGGGCGCCACGTAGAGGAGATCGAGCCGCCCGTCCCTCAGGTCGCGCTCGACGTCGGCCCGCTCCTCGCGGCCGAGGCTCGAGTTCAGGAACGCCGCCCGCACCCCCAGGTCGCGCAGCGCCGACACCTGGTCGTGCATCAGGGCGATCAGCGGGGACACGACCACCGCGGTTCCCTCTCGGAGCAGGGCCGGCAGCTGGTAGCAGAGCGACTTGCCGCCGCCGGTCGGCATCAGCACCAGCGCGTCGCCACCCCCCGCCACCTGGGCGACGGCGTCGGCCTGGAGCCCACGGAAGTCGTGGTAGCCCCACACGCGCCGCAGGCGCTCGCGGGCCCGGTCCAGCAGGGCGTCCGTCGCGCGCGACGAGGACGCTTCGGAGGCCGGGACCGGGGCGTCGCTCATGGCGGAACGATACCAACCGTCGATCCCCGCCGCCGACGGACCCGGGCCGACGGGGGCCCGGCCCGGACGGTCGTGCCGAACGGCTCCCGCCCGGTCAAGAGAGCACGAACCGTCCCTCGCGCATCAGCGGCTCCGAATCGCCGCTCTCGGCCACGCCGTCGACGTCCACCGCCGCGTGGCCGATCATGAAGTCGGCGTGCATCAGGCTCTCGTTCGCGCCACGCGCGCGGACGGCGGCGTCGTCCTCGCCGTCCGCGTCGAGGCAGAAGCGGTACGCCTGGCCGAAGGCGAGGTGGCTCGCGGCGTTCTCGTCGAAGAGCGTGTTCCGGAAGATCGTGCCGCTGCGCTCGATCGGACCCCCGACCGGAACGAGCGCGACCTCGCCCAGCCGGCGGGCCCCCTCGTCCGTGTCGAGCAGGCGATCGAGCACCTCCTGGCCGACCTCGGCCCGGGCCGAGACGCAGACGCCCCGTTCGAAGCGGAGCTCGAACCGGTCGATCCTCCGGCCGCCGTGGTACAGCGGCCGCGAGGCGCGGACCACCCCGTCGGTCCGCTCCCGGTGCGGGGCGGTGAACACCTCCTCCGTCGGCAGGTTCGGGACGAACGAGGTGCCGTCCGGCGTGCGCCCCGCACCGCCGTTCCAGAGGTGCCCGTCGGCCAGGCCGACGGTCAGGTCGGTGCCCGGTCCCGTGAAGCGCAGGGCACGGTATCTACGGTCGTTCAGGTACCGCGTCCGGACCGCGAGGGCGTCCAGGTGCGTGCTCCAGGCCGCGATCGGGTCCTCCTCGTCCAAGCGGGTGGCGGTGGCGATCGCCGCCCAAAGACGGTCGACCGCCTCCGCGGCCGGAGCTTCCGGGAACACCTGCCCCGCCCACGCCGGCGTGGGCGCCGCCACGATCGTCCACGGCGCCCGGTTCGCCATGACGTGGCGGCGGTAGCCGGCCAAGGCGCGGGAGGCCGCCGCGCGGGCGGTCGCCACCCGCGCGGGGTCGGCGTCGACGAGCAGCTCCGGGTCGGAGGCGTCGATGGCCACGAACGCCCAGCCCCGTTCCGCCATCGTCTCCATCGCCTCCGCATGGAGCGGCGGGAGCTCCTCGAAGCTCCCCTCCGGCGCCTCCAGGAAGCGGATGCGCGCGACGCGTTCGTCGCTCCACGCGACGTGCACGTACGGCGCGCCGGTCCGGTAGGCGGCCCGGACGATCCGCCGCGCGAGCGGCGCCGCCTCGAGCGGCGCCCGCACGAGCAGCCGCCGGTCGGCCTCGAGGCCGACGCCGATCCGCAACGCCAGCTCGGCGGTGCGGTCCAGGATCCGTTCCCGCTCGGCGGACGCGGCGCCGGCGGGGTCGTCGTTCGGTGCGGTGGAGGGGGCGACGTCCATGCACCCGATCATGCCACCGACGCGGCCGCTACCGGCGGACCCGCGGCCGCCCGGTACGATGGCGGCGGTCCCCGAACGGGACCGGACGACAACCTGAGCACGATCCTTCGGGGCAGGGTGCGATTCCCGACCGGCGGTGAGCGCCTCGGCGCGAGTCCGCGAAGCCGAACCACGGCCCGAACCGGTGCGACTCCGGTACCGACGGTGACAGTCCGGATGAGAGAAGGAGGGACGCCGCGCGGCCGAACGCGCGGCGGACGGCATGACGC
>SLSQ01000079.1 GCA_007130355.1 Trueperaceae bacterium | reverse complement strand
CGGCGCGAGCCCCGAGGCGACCAGGCCGTCCAGATCGGAGGCGGCGGGCAGACGCGGCTCCTGCGGGACGAGCGCCACCCGAAGGCCCGGCTGGCGCACGATCGACCCGCGCTCGACCGACGGCCCGCCCAGCGCCCGGTCGTCCGCGCCGAGGCCGGCCAGGAGCCGCAGCAGCGTCGACTTGCCCGCCCCGTTCGGTCCCCACAGCGCCCAGCGGTCGCCCGGGCCGATCCGCCACGACGCCTGCGCGAGGAGCACCCGCCCCTCGCGCACGACCGTCGCGTTCCGGAGTTCGACCCACCGTGCCACGGCGCCCACGATACGCAGCGGCGCGGAACCGGTGTGCCGCGCACGGTGCGTCGGCCCACGCCCGCGTACCGTACGGCATGTCCCGCCCCGACCGCGCGCAGGACGCCCGCAGCGAGCGACGCGGCGACGCCCCGGAACGGAGCGACGCGCGCTCGGTCGCCTACCTGATGGACCGCTCCCGACGCACCGTCGACGCGCCCGCCCTCGAACGGGCCGCGGCCCACGCCAACCGGCTCGGGCTGCCGCTGCGGGTGGCGGTCGCCTACGATCCCGACGAGCCCGGCCTCACGCCGCGGACCGCCGCCTTCGCCTTCGGCGGCCTGCGCGACGTCGCCAGCGGCCTCGCGCGACGCGGCGTCGCCTTCGAGGTCGCCGTCGGCGACCCGGTCGCGGTCGGGGTCCGGCTGGCGCGGCACGCGGCGCTGCTCGTGCTCGACGCCGGTCACCTGCGCCACGAACGCGCCTGGCGCGAGCGTTTGGCCCGGACCGCCGGCGTGGCGGTCGAGGAGGTCGACGCCGACGTGGTGGTTCCGGTGCGGCTCGCCAGCGACCGGCACGAGACCGCCGCCCGCACCTTCCGCCCCCGCGTCTGGCGGCAGGTCGAGCGGTTCCTCGCCCCGGTCGGACCGGTCACGCTCGAGCGGCGCAGCGACCGGCCCGACCCGCCCCTCGACCTCCCGGTCGTCGACCCTCGCGAGGGCGCCGCCGCCCTGGCCCGGCTGCCGGTCCCGAGCGGCCCTCCACCGATCGCGACCGCCCCTTCCGGCACGCGCGCCGCGAACGCCGCCGTGCGCCGGTTCCTGGACGACCGGTTCGGCCGCTACGTACCCGACCGGCAGCGTCCGGACCGCGACGCCTCGTCCGGCCTGTCGCCGTACCTGCGCTTCGGACAGATCTCGCCACGGACCGTCGCCGCCCGGGCCCGCGACGCCGCACCGGACGCAACGGCGCTCGACGCCTTCCTCGAGCAGCTGATCGTGCGCCGCGAACTGTCGTTCAACCACGTCCTCTTCGCACCCGACGTCTACGACCGCTACGAAGGGCTGCCGGCGTGGGCGCGGGCCACGCTCGACGCGCACCGGCACGACCCGCGCGAGGCGCTGCCGAGCGAGGAGGAGCTCGAGGAGGGCCGCACCCCCGACCCGGACTGGAACGCCGCCATGGCGATCATGCGCGCCACCGGCGGGCTCCACAACCACATGCGGATGTACTGGGCGAAGCGGATCCTGGCCTGGAGTCCGTCGCCGGAGGAGGGGCACGCGCGGACGCTGCGGCTGAACGACCGTTGGTTCCTGGACGGGCGGGACCCGAACTCGTACGCCGGCGTCGGCTGGGCGTACGGCCTGCACGATCGGCCGTGGCCGGAGCGGGCGGTGTTCGGCACGGTGCGCTCGATGACGCCGGGCGGTCTGGCGCGGAAGGCCGACCCCGAGGCGTGGCGCCGCGAGGCCGAACGGCGGATCGACGAGGAACGGAGCGCCGGCGGACGCGGCTGAGCGTCGGACCGTCCGGCCCGCGGCGCGGAGGCGCGCCGGCGGGCGGTAGACTGCCGGGTCGTGAAGCGCTTCACCGTCACGGGCCGCAACGTCGGGTTCCGCTGCCTCCGCTGCGGCACCGAGGCGACGCCGCTCGCGAACGGGTCCGTCCGCAACCACTGCCCCGCCTGCCTCTGGTCGCTGCACGTCGACGTGCACCCGGGCGACCGCGCCTCCGACTGCGGCGCGCCGCTCGAACCGGTGGCCGTCCGCCCCCACCCCCGCAAGGGCTTCGTGGTGGTGCACCGCTGTACCGGCTGCGGCGCCGTGCGCGAGAACCGCGCCGCCGCCGATGATCCGGTCCAGCCCGACGACCGCGACCTGCTGATCCGCCTCACCGCCCGCCCCGCCCCCTGAACGTCCGGTCGTCCCTCCCGAGGAGTGCCCCGTGTCCCGAGATCCCGCCGCCGCTGCCCACGAAGACCCCGCCTTCGACCCGTCGCGCGACCGCCTCCTGCGCGGCGCGACCGTGGTGACGCTCGACGACGCGCGCCCGCGGGCGGCGGCGGTCGCCGTGCGCGGCGGGCGTCTGCTCGCCGTCGGCGACGAGGCGGAGGTGCGCGCCCGCGTCGCCGACGACGTCGAGACGATCGACCTGGACGGAGCCGTGATCGTGCCCGGCCTCCACGACGCGCACGTGCACCTCGCCTCCCACGGGCTCGAGGGCCTGCAGGTCCGGCTCGGCGGCACCGCCTCGTTCGCCGAGGCGATCGGCCGGATCCGCGACGGGGCGCCGGACGGGGACGGCTGGATCCTCGGCAGCGGCTACGCCGAGCAGCGCTGGCCGGAACCGCCCGATCGCGCCGCCCTCGACGCGGCCGTGCCGGACCGGCCGGTCCTGGTCCGCTCGCAGGACCACCACAGCGCCATCGCCAACGGCGAAGCGCTCCGTCGAGCCGGGATCGTCGCCGACACGCCCGACCCCGACGACGGACGGATCGAACGCCGCGCCGACGGCACCCCGAACGGCGTGCTGCGCGAACGGGCGGTCGACCTCCTGCTCCGCACCGTGCCCGACCCCGGCCCCGACGGTTGGGCCGAGGCGCTACGGCACGGCGCGCGCCGGATGGCGGCGCTCGGCGTGACCACCGTCCACCACATGGCGTACGAATCCCCCTCCGCCGCCCGAGCCGTCGCCGACGCCGCCGCCGACGAGGCGTTCCCGCTGCGCGTCTGGGCCTGCCTGCCGCAGCAGGAGATCGAGGCGGCCGCCGCGCTCGGCCTCGCCACCGGCCAGGGGGGTGGACGCCACCGGATCGGCGGCGCCAAGTTCTTCGTCGACGGCGCGCTCGGCAGCCTCACTTCCTGGATGCTCGAGCCGTACCTCGGCACGGACGACGCCGGCATGCGCGTCATCGACCTGGACGAACTGCACGAGCGGGTCGGGCGCGCCGTCGAGGCGGGTCTGGCGCCGGTCGCCCACGCGATCGGCGACGCCGCGGTCCGGGCGATCGTCGACGTCTACGAAGCGCACGAGCCCGCCTGGCGCGCCGCCGGCCTGCGGCCCCGGATCGAGCATGCGCAGCACGTGCACGAACGGGACGTCGCCCGCATCGGCCGAATGGGACTGGTCGCCTCGGTACAGCCGCTCCACCTGGTGTTCGACGCGCCCACGATCCGCGAGCGCCTGACCGACCGCGAGGACCGCGCCTACCCGATGCGCTCGCTGCTGGAGGCCGGCGCGGTGCTCGCCTTCGGGAGCGACACGCCCGTGGCGCCGCCCGACGCGGTCGCCGCCATGCGCACCGCGCACGACCGCATCGGCCAGGACGGACGCCCGGTCGCCGCGCACGAGGCGCTCACGCCGCTGCAGGCGCTGATCGCCAGCACCCGCGGCGCGGCGCACGCGATCGGCGCCGAGGGGCGCTCCGGTCGGATCCGAGCCGGCCACGACGCCGACCTGACGATCCTGAACGCCGACCCGACCGAACGGGTGGACGACGCCACCCGCGTCGTCGCCACGATGGTCGGCGGGCGCTTCAGCTACCGGGCCTGAGGGTTCGGGCGCCTCAGGGCGTCAAGCGCAGCTCCGTCCCCCGTGCGCCCGCCGACCCGGAGGCGAGGAACCAGAGCGCCTCGGCGACCGCTTCGGCGGCGATCCAGTCGCTCGGGTCGGCGTCGCGCATCGCTTCGCGGTTGGCGGGCGTGTCGATCGGCCCGACCGGCGTCACGATCGAGACGGTCACGCCCTTCGGCGCCAGTTCGGCTCGGACCGAACGCAAGTACCCCTCGAGCGCCGCCTTCGAGGCGGCATAGGCGGCCAGGTTCGCCCCTCCGACGCTCGCCGCCGCGGCTGAGAGGCCCACGATCGCGCCCCGACCGCGCTCGGCCATGGCCGGGGCGACGGCGCCGGTCAGGTACGCCGCGGTGCGGAGGTTCAGCGACAGCTGCCGTTCGAGATCGTTCGCGTCGAGCTCGAGCGCCGAACGCATCCCGAACCCGCCCGCCACGTGCACCACGGCGTCGATCGAGCCGAGCTCCGCTTCGGCGCGCCGGGCGACCTCGCGCGCGTCGGCCGGATCGGTCAGGTCGGCGGGCAGCACCAGCGCGTCCGGGTACCGCTCGCGGGCCGCCGCCACGTCGGAGCGGACCGGCAGCGCCAGGGCGCAACCGCCGCGCGCGAAGCGGGCGGCGACCGCCGGTCCGACGCCGCCGGTCGCGCCGCTGATCACGGCGGTCCGGGGCGGTACGGGCGTGCCTCGGGGCGTCGGCGTCGCGTCGTCGTGGGTCATGAAGGCCTCCTCGGCGTGACGGTACCCGCTGGCGGCACGCGGTACCGTGAGGCATGACGACCGTCGCGCCGCCCGTCGACCTGAACGCCCTGCTCGACCGCGCCCGCACGGCGCAGGCCGGACTGCCGTACGGTCCGCGTCGCGCGGCGCTGCTCGAGGTCGCCGCCCGGCTCCGCGCCCGGGCGCCCGAGATCGTGCGCGCGAACGCCGCCGACGTCGAAGGGGAGACGCGGCGGGGGACGCCCGCTCCGCTGATCGACCGACTGTCGCTCGACGAGGCGCGCGTCCACGCCATCGCCGACGCCTGCGCCCAGGTGGCCGACCTGCCCGATCCGCTGCACCGGATCGTCTCGGGCTGGCGGCTGCCGAACGGGCTCGAGGTCCGCGAGACGACCGTTCCGTTCGGCGTGATCGCCATGATCTACGAGTCGCGCCCGAACGTCACCGTCGACGCCGCCGCCCTCGCGCTCGCCGCCGGCAGCGCCGCCGTGCTGCGCGGGAGCGCCTCGGCGCTGCACAGCAACCGCGCGCTCACCGATGCGATCCGCGAGGGCGTCGCCGCCGTCGGGCTCGATCCGGACGTGGTGCAGCTGGTCGACAGTCCCGACCGCGCGTACGTGACCGAGCTGCTCTCCGCCCGCGGGCGGGTCGACCTGGCGATCCCGCGCGGCGGGGCGTCGCTGATCCGGCACGTGGTCGACACCGCCAAGGTCCCGGTGATCGAGACCGGCGTCGGGAACTGCCACGTCTACGTGCACGCCGACGCCGACCTGGAGATGGCCGCCGAGATCGTCGTCAACGCCAAGGTCCAGCGTCCGGGCGTGTGCAACTCGGCCGAGACGCTGCTCGTCGACGCCGCCGTGGCCGAAGCGTTCCTGCCCGCCGTCGCGGCCCGGCTTCGCGACGCCGGGGTCGAGCTGCGCGGCTGCGACCGCACGCGCACCTTCGTGGACGCCACGCCGGCGACCGACGCCGACTGGGACGAGGAGTTCCTCGACCTGATCCTGGCGGTTCGGATCGTCGATGATCTCGACGCCGCGATCGCGCACGTCGCCCGCCACGGCAGCGGGCACACCGAGGCGATCGTGACCCGCTCGCGCGAGGCGGCGCGCCGCTTCCAGGCCCGCGTCGACGCGGCGGCGGTGTTCGTGAACGCCTCGACCCGGTTCACCGACGGTTTCGTGTTCGGGTTCGGCGCCGAGATCGGCATCTCGACGCAGAAGCTGCACGCGCGCGGCCCGATGGGCTTGGCGCAGCTGGTGGCGCGCAAGTACCTGGTCGACGGCGAGGGCCAGATCCGCGACTGAGCCGGAGCCGGCCACGGCCGGCTCCGCGTGGGACGCGAACCTGCCTCGAGGGCGAAGAATCCCGTCCTGGACGGCGCGCGTGGTTTGACCGCAGGGCCCCGCGCGCGGTACGATGCGTGGGTGGTCGGGAACGGTCCGGCTCCGTCCAGGACGGCGTTCCGTGCGTACCGACCGACCGCGCGAGGGAGGCTCCGTTGAGCGAGTACAACGCTGAGAGCATCAAGGTCCTCAAGGGCCTCGAAGGCGTGCGCAAACGCCCCGCCATGTACGTCCAAGGCGGCACCGGGGTGGACGGCTACCACCAGCTCCTGACCGAGATCATCGACAACGCCGTCGACGAGGCCCTGGCCGGCTTCGCCGACACGGTCGAGGTGGCGCTGCTGCCCGACGGCGGGGCGCGGGTCCGCGACGACGGCCGCGGGATCCCGGTCGAGACGATGGAGAAGGAGGGCCGCCCGGCGATCGAGGTGATCTTCACCGAGCTGCACGCCGGCGGCAAGTTCGACTCCGCCGCCTACAAGGTCTCGGGCGGCCTGCACGGCGTCGGCTCCTCGGTCGTGAACGCGCTGTCCGATTACCTCGAGGCCGAGGTGGTCAAGAACGGCAAGGTGCACCGGATCCGCTTCGACAAGGGGGACGTCACCTTCCCGGTCCAGGTGGTCGGGGACGCCGAGAAGGGCGCCCACGGCTCGACCGTGTCCTTCCGGCCCGACTCCGGCATCTTCAAGGACGTCGAGGGCTTCGACTACGGCCGCGTGCGCCGGCGGCTGCGCGAGCTCGCCTTCCTCACCGGGGGCGTGAAGATCGTCCTCAGCGACCTGCGGGGCGCCGAACCGAAGACCGAGACCTTCCACGAGGAGGGCGGCGTCGCCGCCTACGCCGCGACCCTGGCCAAGGAGGGCAAGCCGCTCTACGAACGGCCGGTGCACATCTCCCAGAAGGTGTCGGTCGACGTCGACGGCCGCAAGGAGGAGATCGAGGTCGACGTCGGCCTGATCCACACCTCCGGGTACGGCCAGACGATCGTCACCTACGCGAACATGATCACGAACCGCGACGGCGGCACGCACCTCACCGGCTTCAAGACCGCCTACACGCGGGTGCTGAACAACTACGCCAAGGCGCGGTCGCTGATCAAGAAGGGCGATCCGACCCCCACCGGCGAGGACTTCCTCGAAGGGATCCACTGCGTCATCAGCGTCAAGCTGGGCGACCCGCAGTTCGAATCGCAGGCGAAGGTGAAGCTCCTCAACCCCGAAGCCCAGACGGCGGTGCAGTCGGTCGTCTACGAACGGTTCGCCGAAGTGCTCGAGGAGAACCCGAAGACGGGCAAGGCGATCGTCGAGAAGGCCGCCTACGCCGCCAAGGCGCGCGAAGCGGCCCGCAAGGCCCGCGACCTGGTGCGGCGCGCCAACCCGCTCGACAACGACGAGCTGCCCGGCAAGCTGGCCGACTGCAGCAGCGGCGACCCGTCGATCAGCGAGATCTACATCGTCGAGGGCGACTCGGCCGGCGGCAGCGCCAAGCAGGGCCGCGAGCGGCGCTTCCAAGCGATCCTGCCGCTCCGCGGCAAGATCCTCAACGTCGAGAAGGCCCAGATCGGCAAGATCCTGCAGAACGCCGAGATCCGCGCCATGATCGCCGCGATCGGCGCCGGCCTCGAGGGCACCGGGGACGACCAGCACTTCAACCTCGAGGACGTCCGCTACCACCGGATCATCATCATGACCGACGCCGACGTCGACGGCAGCCACATCCGGACTCTGCTGCTCACCTTCTTCTACCGCTACATGCGGCCGCTCATCGACGCCGGCTACCTGTTCATCGCGCAGCCGCCGCTCTACGGCATCCGCGAGGGCCGCAAGAAGGACCTGCTCTACCTGTTCGACGATCAGGCGCTGCAGCGCTACCACCGCGAGCACCAGGGCGAACGGTACGAGGTCCAGCGGTTCAAGGGCCTCGGCGAGATGAACCCGGAACAGCTCTGGGAGACCACCATGAACCCCGAGACGCGCGTGCTGAACCGCGTCACCGTCGACGACGTCCTGGAGGCGTCCGAGACGTTCGAGATGCTCATGGGCTCCGAGGTCCCGCCCCGCCGCGCCTTCATCGAAGGGAACGCCCACCTGGCGAACCTCGACATCTGAGGGGCGCGTCGAAGACGAGGAGAGGGGCGCCGTCCGGAACCGGGCGGCGCCCCTCCGACTGCCGTGGCGGCGCCCGCCGACCCGGTCACGCCGCCAGGTGCGCGACCTCCCGCCCCTCCAGCACTTCGACCACCGCCTCCGCCACCATCCGGGCCATCTCCGACCGGGCCCGCACCGTCGCCGACCCGAGGTGCGGCGCCAGCACCACGTTCGAGAACGCCGCCAGGCGCGGATGGATGCGCGGCTCGCGCTCGAACACGTCCAGCCCGGCGCCGCCGAGGCGCTCCTCGGCCAGCGCGTCGACCAGCGCCTGCTCGTCGACCACGTCGCCGCGGGCGGTATTCACCAGGATCGCGCCCGGCTTCATGCGGGCCAGCGCGTCCGCGTCGATCAGGTGGCGCGTGCTCGGCGTCGAAGGGCAGTGCAGGCTGAGCACGTCCGCCTCGGCCAGGAGCTCTTCGAACGCCAGCGGCCGGGCGTCGGTCTCCCGCTCCGCCTCCTCGTTCCGAGAGCGTCCGGCGTACGCCACCCGCATGCCGAACCCGCGGGCCCGGCGCGCCGCCGCGCGACCGATCCGACCGAGCCCCACCACGCCGAAGGTGCGTCCGTGCAGCGAGGTGCCGAGCAACTGCATCGGCGCCCAGCCGGTCCAGCGGCCGGACGCGGCCAGGCGGTGCCCCTCGACCACTCGGCGGGCGACCGCCAGCGCCAGCGCCCAGGTCATGTCCGCCGTCTCCTCGGTCAGCACCCCCGGCGTGTGCGCCACCCGCACGCCGCGAGCCCGGCACGCTTCGAGGTCGACGTTGTCGAGGCCGACCGCGTAGTTCGCCACGATCCGCAGCCCCGGACCGGCCGCGTCGAGCAGCTCGCCGTCGACGCGGTCGGAGAGGAGGGTCACGATCGCGTCGGCGCCGGCGACGCCGGCCAGGAGGGCGGCCCGGTCCGGCGGCCGTTCGTCCGCCAGGACCTGGACGTCGTGACCGGCGCGCTCGAGGAGGCGGACGGCGGGTTCGGGGAGCCGGCGAGCGACGCGTACCTGGGCCATGGCGCCTACGATACGAGGTCCGGCCGTCCGGGGGAACCGGACGGCCGGGATCGTCGTGCGGATGGAGCGAGCGGACTAGTCGAGGTCGGGCCGGAGTTCGAGCACGTCCGCGCCGGTCAGCCCCTCGTCGCGGGCGGCGCCTACGTCGTCGGCCGCGAAGGCGGGCAGACCGTCGTGCAGGTCCTCGTTGCCGAAGGCGACCGTCAGGTGGTTCAGGACGGCGGCCACCTCGTCGTCGGACAGCTGAGGGAACGCCGGCATCATCCCGTCGTAGGTGGTGCCGTCGATCGTGAGCGGACCCTGCACCCCGTTGAGCAGCGCGCGCACGAGGTAGGCGCGACCGTCGTCGCTGCCGGCCAGCGCCACGGTGTGCTCCCCCGCGAGCGGCGGGAAGGCGCCGGGCACGCCCTGACCGCTCGCCTGGTGGCACGAGGCGCAGTTCGCGCCGAAGACGGCGGCCCCGTCGGCCTCGGCCGGACCTTCGGCCGCGGCGTCCGCGCCCTCGTCGTCGCCGACCTCGGCCGAGACGGCCACCAGCGGCAGGTCGACCCCGCGCTCCGCGACCAGGTCCATCGCGTGGCGGATGTCGATCCGCGCGCGCGTCTGGCCGACCAGCTCGAACCCTTCCAGGTTCTCGGCGGCGGTGCGCACGTGCGCCCGGTAGGCGCTGTCGTCGGCAGGCTGAAGCTGACCCTGCGGCCGCGCGCTCATGAGCAGCAGGAGCACCGTCGGCACCGCCAGCATCACGACCACGCTTCCGATCATGGCGGCGCGGATCTGCGCCGACGTGAAGAGCGTGCGGTCCTCGTCCCGGTCCTCAGGCATGGTCGGCCCCCTTCAGGCGCGGATCGTGCAGCGGCACGATCGGACGTGCGCCCAGACGCCGGAGGTAGAAGAACACCCAGATCCCGCCGATGCCGACCACGAGGGCCAGGTCGGTGACCGTCACCGGGAAGCCGTCGCGGCCGTAGGTCGGAACCAGGAAGTAGACGGTGTTGAGCAGCTGCACCACCAGAGCCCAGGCGGCGACGGTGGCGAGGGCGGCGCGCTTGCGCTTGACCCAGCGCGAGAACAGGATCAGGAACGGCGCCACGAACCCGAACACGAGCATGAACGCCGACAGTCCGGACCAGCCGGGGCCGAGGCGTGCGACGTACCACGGCGCGAGCTCGCTGATGTTGCCGGACCACTGGATGATCAGCTGCGAGAACGAGACGTACGCCCAGAACATCAGGAACGCCATCAGGAAGTTCCCGAGGTCCTGCAGTCGCTTCTCGGTGAGGAGGGCGTCGACCCGTGCGTTGCGGCCGGAAACGAACACCATCACCAGGATCGTGAACGCGACGGCGGTGATCGCCTGCGAGATCATCAGGATCACGCTGTAGATGCCGGACCACCACTCGGGCGTGAGGGACATCGCCCAGTCCCGGCCGGCGAACGACATGGTCAGCACGTACACGACCAGCCACAGGCCGCTCTGGGCCTTGAGGCGGTAGCCGACCTTGCCGGACCCGCTCGGGTCACGGTCCTGCTCGGCGGAGCCGCGCAGGTAGAGCATCGCGGCCAGGATCCAGAGTCCGAAGTAGACGACGGCCCGAACGATGAAGAACGGCGTGTTCAGGTAGCCGGCCTTCGCGTCGACCATCGGCGTGGCCGCCACGTAGGCGGGATCGGTCCAGACGTAGAGCACGTTCATGCCGAACAGGACCGGCAGGAAGAACAGGGCCATGAGCGGCAGGAGCGAGGTGCCGGCCTCGAGCGGACGTTGGATCACGACGCTCCAGGAGCCGCCGGCCATGTGGCCGACCACGAGCATCAGCAGGTGCCCGAGGGCGAGCCCCGACCAGAACAGGAAGGCGAGGAGCCACGACTCGTAGAAGCCGCCGCTCATGCCGGCGACGACGCCGCCGACCAGGCCGACCGCGCCGAGGAGCAGCGCGACGGTAGGGCCGCGGCGGAAGGCGACGCGTTCCATCAGCGCACGCTCCCTTCGGTGGATTCGAGGCTCTCGAGCACGTCGGCCGGCAGGTCGCTGCGCTCGGCGTTCTGACTCAGCTGGAGCGCCTTGACGTAGGCGGAGATCGCCCAGCGGTCCTCGGGCGGGATGCGCGAGGCGTAGCCGTACATGCGGCCGAATCCGTTCGTGGCGGCCCCGAAGACGTAGCCGACCGAGGCGTCGAGCAGGCGCTGCTCGTGGAACGAAGCCGGCTGCGGGAAGCCTCGCTGGACGGCGACGCCGTCGCCGCGCCCGTCGTAGCCGTGGCAGACGGCGCAGTAGATGCCGTACCGTTCCTGTCCGCGCAGGAGCAGCTCGGTGGTGAGCTCGATCGGCAGTTCGGTCAACTGGCCCCCGTCGGGATCCTGTCCGGTCAGGAAGGCCGGGTCGACGTCGCCGAACTCGCGCGCGACGACCCCGTCGGGCAGCGGCTGCATCGAGGTGCCTCCCTCGAGGAACGGCGTCGCCTGGTAGGCCCCGACGCGGGGCTGGTCGGCCATGTTCTGACCGCAGGCGGCCAGGACCAGCGCCAGCGCCAGCAGCGCCGCGACGGTGCGGACGTGGAGGAGCGATCGGGTCCGGTTCACGCCTCCACCTCCGAGACGCGCGCCGGACCGTGCTTCTCGAGGAAGGTCCGGGTCGCGTCGCGATCGAACTTCGCGTCGCGCGCCTCGATGCAGAGGAAGAAGCGGTCGCGGGTCGAGGCGTCGAAGTTCGGGGTCGAGAAGATCGGGTGGTGGTAGCGGGGCAGACCGTTGCGCCCGAGCATGAACAGTCCGGCGCTGAAGGCGGAGAGGAGCACCGTCATCTCGAAGGTGATGACGATGAACTGGGGCCAGCTGTTCATCGGCTGCCCGCCGATGTTGAGCGGGTAGAACACCACGTTAGCGTACCACTGCATCCCGAACCCGAGCAGGGCGCCGAAGAGGCCGGCCGCGAGCACGACCCAGCCCATGCGGGTCGGCTCCATGCCGAGCTTCTCGTCGAGCCCCTCGACCGGGTACGGCGTGTAGGCGTCCATCGAACGGTAGCCGGCCTTCCGGGCGGCGGTGGCGGCGGCCTCGAGGGCTTCGACCGTCTCGAACTCGGCCGCGAGCCCGTACAGCTCGGGATTCCGGCCGGCCGCCTCGGCGTGCGCGGTCGCGGATGCGCTCACGAGCGTGCCTCCTCAGCGTAGTAGTCCTGGCGGATCTCCTCGTACGGGTCGGAGCCGTGGTGCGCGTCGTGGTGCGCGAGCTCCTTCATCTCCGACGTCGCGATCGAGGGGAGCAGGCGGATGAACAGGAAGAACAGGGTGCCGAACAGGCCGAACGAGCCGATGTACAGCGACCAGTCCCAGAAGGTCGGCACGTAGTCGCCCCACGAGGAGGGCAGGAAGTCCCGGGTGAGCGTGATCGCGACGATCACGTAGCGCTCGAGCCACATGCCGATCGAGACGATGACGCTGATGCCGAACAGCGCCCACGGGTTCTGCCGCACGCTCCGCAACCAGAGCGGTTGGATCGCCACGAAGTTGCACAGGATCAGCAGCCAGAACGCCCACGCGTACGGCCCGAACACGCGATGGAGCGCCATGTACTGCTCGAACTCGAGCCCGGAGTAGTAGGCGTCGAACAGTTCGACGCCGTAGCCGTAGACGACGATCATGCCGGTGCCGAGCATCAGCTTCGCGGCGTTGTCGAGGTGCCGCATCGTGATCAGGCCCTCGAGCTTGAACGCCTTCCGGAGCGGGATGGCGAGCATCAGCACCATCGCGAACCCGGCGAACACGGCGCCGGCCACGAAGTACGGCGGCATGATCGTGTTGTTCCAGCCGGGCACCACGCTCACCGCGAAGTCCATGGCGATCGTCGAGTGGACCGAGAGCACCAGCGGGAAGCTGAGCGCGGCGAGCAGCAGGTAGGCGCGCTGGTAGCGCTGCCACGCCTTGGCGGAGCCGTTCCAGCCGAGCGAGAGGATCCCGTACAGGATGCGCTGGGCGCGCGTGCGGCTCTGCGCCCGAAGGGTGGCCAGGTCGGGGATCAGGCCGATGAACCAGAACAGCACCGAGACGCTCGCGTAGGTACTGATCGCGAACAGGTCCCAGTCGAGCGGGCTGCGGAAGTTCGGGAACAGCCCGTAGGTGTTCGGGTACGGCAGCAGCCAGTAGAAGACCCACGGTCGGCCCAGGTGCAGGATCGGATAGAGCCCGGCGCAGACGACCGCGAAGATCGTCATCGCTTCCGCGAACCGGTTGATCGAGGTGCGCCACGGCTGCCGGAACAGCAGCAGCGCCGCCGAGATCAGGGTGCCGGCGTGGCCGATCCCGATCCACCAGACGAAGTTGATGATCGGCATCGCCCAGG
>SLSQ01000153.1 GCA_007130355.1 Trueperaceae bacterium | reverse complement strand
TGCTGACCCGGTCGGCCTCGGCGAAGCTGGCCTCCATCACGCGGGCGGCGTCCTTGATCGCCGCCTTCGACGCCATCGTCCCGAAGGTGGCGATGTGGGCGACCTTGTCCTCGCCGTACTTACGGCGGACGTACTCGATCACCTCGTTGCGGCGCACGTCGGAGAAGTCGACGTCGAAGTCGGGCATGCTGACGCGCTCGGGGTTCAGGAACCGTTCGAAGAGCAGGCCGAATTCGAGCGGGTCGATGTCCGTCACGCGGATGGCGTAGGCCACGATCGAACCGGCGCCCGACCCGCGCCCGGGTCCGACCGCGATCCCCTGGTCCTTCGCCCAGTTGATGAAGTCGGCGACGATCAGGAAGTAGTCGGGGAAGCCCATGGCGATGATCACGCCCAGCTCGTACTCCGCCCGCTCGAGCACCTGCACCGCGTCCTCGGGCGCGCCCGCCTCGCGCAGCGCGTCCAGGTGGGGGTAGACGAATCGGTCGTAGGTGTCTCCCTCGGACTTGGCGACCCGGCCGCGCTCGCCGCACCGCGCCACACCCAGCAGCACCTGGGGCAGCGGGTCCGTTTCGGGATCGACGCCCGACGGTCCCTGGGCCCGGTCGGCGGCGGCGGCGTAGCGCCGCAGCAGCGCCTCGTCGATCGTGTCCGGGTAGCGCTGCACCAGGCCTTCGTACGTCTGGATCCGCAGCTGCTCGCTCAGCGTCCGGCCCTCGGGGATCGGCAGCTCCGGCATCTGGTAGACGCGGGCGTCGCCGATCGGGAGCGTCACATTGCACATGTCGGCGATCCGCATCGTGTTCGCGAGCGCGGACGGGTACTCCGCTTCGGGCAGCGTGGCCGCCATCTCCTCGGGCGTCTTGACGTAGAATTCATCGCACGGGAACCGGAACCGGCCCGGGTCGCTCAGCGTCGTCTTGGTCTGGATCGCGAGCAGCGCCTCGTGCGCCTTGGCGTCCTCCTTGCGGACGTAGTGCCCGTCGTTGGTGGCGACGAGGCCCAAGCCGTAGCGGTCGGCGAGGGTCTTGAGGAACGGGTTGAGGCGACGCTGTTCCTCGAGGCCGTGGTCCTGCAGCTCGACGAAGAAGTCGTCGCCGAAGATGTCGAGGTACGCCTTCAGGGTCGATTCGCCGGCGTCGTCGCCGACGTCGAGGATGGTGCGGGGGATCTGCGCGCCGAGGCAGCCGGAGAGCGCGATCACCCCTTCGGCATGTTCGCGCAGCAGCTCGTGATCGACCCGGGGCTTCATGTAGAACCCCTCGAGCCAGGCACGGCTGTTCAGGCGGCAGAGGTTCTTGTAGCCGGTCGCGTTCTTGGCCAGCAGCGTCAGGTGGAAGTAGCCTCCGTCGAGCTTGCTGCTGGGGCGACGCTTGTCGAAACGGCTGCCGGCGGTGACGTACGCCTCGAGGCCGAGGATCGGCTTGACGCCGGCGGCGGTGGCGCTGCGGTAGAACTCGACCGCGCCGTGCATGTTGCCGTGGTCGGTCATCGCCAGGGCGGGCGACTCGGGCGTCACCCGCTTCACCCAGTCGATCAGGTCTCCGATCCGGGCTGCCCCGTCCAGGAGGCTGTAGGCGGTGTGCTGGTGGAGGTGAGCGAAGGTCCTGGGCGCCTCGGGCATGGGGGCAGTCTACCGAGGCTCCGGCGGGGGCTCGGCCGTTCGGCGCAGGGGCGTCCACGGCGCCGCGCACGTTGACAGGCCGGCCGCGGTGGTGGTACTTTCTTGCGTGCTTGGCGCCGTAGCCAAGTGGTAAGGCAGAGGTCTGCAAAACCTCCATTCACCGGTTCGAATCCGGTCGGCGCCTCCACTTCTTCGGCTACGGAGCCGTAGCCGATTCGCAGGCGCGTAGCTCAGTGGGAGAGCGCTACATTGACACTGTAGAGGTCGGCAGTTCAATCCTGCCCGCGCCTACCAAACGACGAGGAACGCCCCGCGCCCGGTACGCGGGGCGTTCCTCGTCTCGGGGCTCGTCGATCGGCCGCGTCAGCGGGCGCCGGCGTCGTCCTCGTCGCCCTCCGCCTCGTCGGCGAGGCCCGGCAGGTAGGCGCGGTAGCTGCCACGGCTGCCCTCCAGGATCCCCTGCGTCCGTAGCTGCCCGAACGCGGTCGTGACCGAGACCCGCGTCGCGCTCGCGAGCGACGCGATCTCGTCGTGCTTCAGCGGCGTCTCGAGCCGGAACCAGCCGTCGTCGCCGTCCGGCGTGCCGAAGCGACGGACCTGATCGGCCACGATGTTCGCGACGCGCGCGCGGATCGGGCGGTTCGACCAGGCCAGGTGCGTGCGGCACGCCATCACCTGGGTCGCCATGATCCTGAGGAAGCCGACCACGAAGGTGGGGGCGCGCAGGCCCAGCTGCATCAGCTGCGCCCGGCTCATCGGGCAGGTCGCCGCGTCGGTCAGCGCGACCGCGTCGACCCGGTAGTGGTTCTCCTCCCACAGGAACGCCTCGCCGAAGAAGTCCTCCGGACCGAGGACGGCGAGGATCCGCTCCTCGCCGCTCGCGGTGTGCGCCACCAGCTTGACCTGGCCGCGCGCGACCACGTGCAGCGACTCGGCCGGCTCGCCGGCCCGAAAGATCGTGCCGCCGCGCGGGAACGGGCGTTCCGGACAGACCTGCATGAACGCCATCCGGTCCTCCTCGGTCAGCAGGTCGCGGAAGCCGGTGTCGCGCAGGTACCAGGGGCGGACGCGTTCGTGGGGATCGGAAACGACGCTCATGGGGCCCAGCGTACGTGCCCGCGCCCGGTCCGAACGGCGCCGCCGACGACGTGCGTACGGACGCGACCGGGGCAGGGTAGGGCGGTCCCGGGCGCCGCGTCAAGCGCTTGACCGCGCGGCGGCGCGGCGCCGTCCCATGCTGGAGGCGTTCGTCCGTCCGTTTCCCCCTCACGGGGCGCATCGCCGTCGGCGCTCGCGCCCCACCCGACCCGGAGGTACCCCGATGGACCCGTCCCGCATCCGCACGATCCTCCTCGCCACCGTCGCGACCGGATTCCTGCTCGCCGGCGCCTGGGTCGCCGCGCAGCAGGCCGGTCTCGGCATCGCGTCCGACCTGGCCGGCTACTTCGGCTGGGACCGCGCGAACGTCCAGAAGTCGTTCATCGAGTCGGCCCACCCGGCCGCGAAGGACGTCTACTTCAACGACCTCGCCAGCGACGCCGTACGCGGCGGCGATCGTCCCTTTCCCGACGGTTCGGTGATCGTCAAGGAGGTCACCTCGCCGGACACGCTGCAGGTCGAGGTGCTGACCACCATGCGCAAGGTCGACGGCTTCGGACCGGACCAGGGCGACTGGCAGTACGGACGCTGGGACCGCACCGAGGCCGGCGGCTTCGACGGCGGCTGGATGCCGCTCGACGGTGCGCAAGGGTGCGTCGCCTGCCACGTGAGCGCCTCGGACGACGACTTCGTCTTCGCCGACTATCTGCCCGACTGACGGGCCGTCGGTCGGACCGGCGTCCCGTACGCCCCCTCCGGGATCGCCGCGACCGCACCGACCCGAAGCGCACGCACCGGTTCGCCGGTGCGTGCGCTTCTCGTGGGCGCTCGGAGGGGTCGCGCCGCGTGCGGCGCGACCCC
>SLSQ01000199.1 GCA_007130355.1 Trueperaceae bacterium | reverse complement strand
GCGAACCGCCCCCGCTGCGCGTCGCGGCCGACGGCGAACTGCGGATCCTGTGCCACCTGCCGCTCGGTCCGTTGGCCGAGGACCAGATCGACCGCACCGTGCCGCTGCGCGCCGCCGAGGACCGCGCATGATCCGCTACCTCGCCCGCCGGCTCGCCTTCCTCGGCCTCACCGTGGTGCTGGTGTCGATGCTCGTGTTCACGATCACGCAACTGCTGCCCGGCGATCCGGCCCGGATCATGCTGGGCCGCGAGGCGGGCGCCGCGGCGCTCGCCGAGGTCCGGCGCGACCTCGGCCTGGACCTGCCGGTTCCGGTGCAGTACGCCCGCTGGGCGGCGGCGTTCGCGACCGGCGACTGGGGCACCAGTTACGCCAGCGGTCAGGAGATCCGGCCGCTGGTGGTGCAGCGACTCCGCGCCAGCCTGCGGCTGGCGGGGCTGACCCTCCTGGTCGCCGTGCCGCTCGCCCTGTTGCTCGGCGTGATCGCCGCCCTGACCGCCGACCGCTGGCCGGACCAGGTGATCAGCGTCGGCGCCCTGGCGGTGGTGGGCCTGCCCGAGTTCGTGACCGGGCTGATCCTGATCCAGTTGTTCTCGTTCCAGCTCGGCTGGCTGCCCGCGAACGCCTCGGTCGCGCCCGGTACCGGCTTCTTCGAGGCGCTTCCGCAGCTGATCCTGCCCGCCGCCACCGCCACGCTCGTGATGCTCGCCTACGTTGCGCGCCTCACCCGCGCCAGCGTGATCGAGGAGCTGCAGCGGCCGTACGTCCGCACCGCACGCCTCAAGGGCGTCCGCTCGGGGGCGCTCCTGCGCCGGCACGTGCTCCGCAACGCCCTGCCGCCGGCGATCACCGTGATCGCGATCAGCGTCGGTTGGTTGATCAGCGGCCTGATCGTGGTCGAGAACGTCTTCAACTACCCGGGACTCGGGCGCCTGCTCACCTTCGCGATCGACCGGCGCGACCTGCCGATGCTGCAGGCGATCACGTTGGTCGCGGTCCTCGCCTTCGCCTCCGCGAACCTGATCGCCGACCTCGCCTACGCCTGGCTCGACCCGCGCGTGCGCCTGGCCTGAACGGTCGGACGGCCCGGTCGGCCCGGGCCCGCCGGGCCGGTCGGGGCCCGACGGTCGGACCGCGGCGACGTCAGTGCCGCAACCCGATCCGTTCCGCCAACCGGGCCAGCGGGGCGGGCAGCCACCAATTCCAGCGACCGGCCAACGTCATCACCGCCGGCACCAGGGTCAGGCGCACCAGGCTCGCGTCCAGCAGCACCGCCACCGCCAGCCCCACGCCCAACGTCTTGATCAGCACCACGTCGCTGAAGAAGAACACCCCGAACACCACCAGCATCACCGCCGCGGCGCTGGTGATCACGCTCCCGGTCGACTCCATGGCGGCGGCCACCGATTCGCGGTCGGTCATCCCCGCCAGGTGGTTCTCGTAGATGCGGGAGACGAGGAACACCTCGTAGTCCATCGACAGGCCGAACACGATCGCGAACACGAACAGCGGCACGTTCGAGTCGATGAACCCCATCCCGCCGTCCAGGCCCAGCACCGACGCGCCGACGCCGTGCTGGAAGATCAGCGTGATCACGCCGTAGGCCGCAGCGACCGTCATCGCGTTCAGCAGCACCGACTTGATCGGGATCAGCAACGACCGGAACGCCAGCCCCAGCAGGATCAACGTGGCCGTCACGACCACCGCCAGGGCGACCGGGAACGAGCCGTACAGCACGCGGCTCCACTCCGCCTCGAAGAGGGCCGTGCCGCCCACGCGCGCCTCGAACCCGACCGCGGCGACCGCCGCGCGCAGGCTCGCCTCGAGCTCGGCCATCTCTCCCGGCGGCAGGTCACGGTCGGGGATCACCTGCAGCTGCACGTAGCGTCCCTCCGCCCCGACGGTCGCCGCGGCCAGCGGCGCCACGTCGCTGCCGCGCGCGAGCTCCTCGTCCACGTAGTACTGGAGCAGCAGCAGCCTCGGGATCGTCTCGACCGCGAACGGACTGACCACCGCACCGACCGACGGGAGCGCCTGCACCTCCCGCACCAAGCGCGAGATCTGGCGCGGCGCGACCGCCCCGAAGAAGCCGTCCTCGCCCACGTCGACCAGCACCGTCGCGGTGCCGAGCATGCCGCCGAGGCCGACGTCGTCGAGCGCGGCGACGACCTGCCGCGCCTCGGTGCCCGGCGCCAGCCCCAAGGCGCCGGGATCGGCCACGTTCATCGTCAGGGTCGGCAGGGTGAGGGCGAGCAGCCCCAGCCCGCCCACGAGCGTGTACGTCCACGGCCGGTTCATGATCGCGACCGCCCGCGCGCGCCAGAAGCCGCGGGTCCGGACGCCCGGCTCCCGGCGCGTGATGCGGAGCCGGTTCACGCGGTGGCCGAGCAGCGTCAGCAGCGCCGGCAGCGCCGTCGACGCCACCGCCACGCTGACCGCCAGCACGAGCATGGTGCCCAGCCCGACCGAGCGGATGTACGGCAGCGGCGGGATCAGCAACGAGGCGAGCGCCACCATCACCGTCATGCCGCTGAACGTCACCGCCCGCCCGGCGTGCGCGGCGGTCGCCTCCGCCGCGTCGCGTGGCGCCTTGCCGGCGCGCAGCTCCTCGCGGAACCGGTTGGTCATGAGCAGCGCGTAGTCGATGCCGGTCGCCAGGCCCAGCATCGTCACGATGCTCTGCGTGAACACCGCGAACGGGATCGCTTGCCCGATCAGGAACAGCAGCCCCATCGTCACCACGATGGTGGTCGCGGCCACCAGCAGCGGCAGGCCGGCCGCGACCAGCGCGCCGAAGGCGACCGCCAGCACGACCAGGCTCAGCGGCAGGCCGAACGCCTCGCCGCGGCGTGCGTCCTGTCCGCTGACCGCCTGGAGTTCCAGGGTGGTCGCCGCCCCGCCGGCGAGGGCGATGCGCAGCGACGGGTGCGCGCCGGCCTCCGCCCGCAGCGTGCGGATCGCCTGGCGCACGTCCTCGAGCTCGCCGTCGGCGAACAGCAGCCGACCGAGGAAGCGGTCGTCCGCCCGGCGCACCGGCAGCAGGTCGGCGAGGGCCCGCACGTCGGCGATCGCCGCCTCGGCGCGCACCACCTCCAGGAAGGCGTCGAGGTCGGACCGGAAGCGCTCGGGCGCGGTCGCGGGGTCGGCGGGGCGGACCAGCAGCACCGTCGCCTCGGCGTCGTCGCCCGGGAACCGTTCGGCGATCGCGCGGCTCACCTGCACCGCCTCGGAGCTCGGGTCGAGCTCCGGTTGCGCGGTCAGCACCGTGTCGATGCGCGCCGCGCCCGGCAGCGCCGCGAGGATCGCGAGCAGCCAGAGCGCCAGCACCAGCCGGGGACGTCGCGTCAGGAAGCGGGCCTGACGCGCGAACCAACCGGGGGGCCGGTCGGGGGCAGGGGGTGGAGCGTCGTCGGGGGCGGGCGGAGAGGGGCGCATGCGTCGAGTCCGGACGCACGATACCGGTCAGGCGCCGGTCGCGTCCGCGATCCGCGAGCGGGCGTCCGGCGCGTCGGTCGCGACGCACCCCGTGGTCCGTCCGTGCGCGAGGAACGCCACCCGATCCGCGACCCGGGCGGCGCGCGGGTCGTGCGTC
>SLSQ01000061.1 GCA_007130355.1 Trueperaceae bacterium | reverse complement strand
GTGGTCGCGCCCGTGCCGGCCAAGGCGCGGATCGTCGCGCACGCCGCGCCGTCGCCCCTGCCGTCGGGCGCCGAGCGGCGCTACGACGCGTTCCTCGCCGCGCTCGAGCGGCGCGAGGTGGTCGTGGCCGACCTGCGCCCGGCGCTGAGCCGCGACCCCGAAGCGGCCTACCTGCGCACGGACACGCACTGGACGCCGGCGGGCGCCGAAGCGGCGGCGGACGCGATCGCGGCGACGATCCGGACGCGCACGGCGTTCGCGGGCGCCGGGGAGGAGCGGTTCCTCGTCGACCGTGCCCGGCAGACCGAACGGCCGGGCGACCTGCTGCCGTTCCTCGACCTGGGACCGTTCACGGCGGTGCTCGGGCCGCCGCCGGACCGCGTCGCGGTCCCCACGACCGTGCCGGCCGAACCGGCCGGGAACGACCTGTTCGCCGAGGTGCGCCTGCCCCTAACGCTGGTCGGAACGTCGTACAGCGCCGACCCCGCCTGGGACCTGCCGGGCGCGCTGCGCCGCGCGCTCGGCGCCGACCTGGTCGACGCGTCGCTCTCCGGCCTGGGCCCGTGGGAGCCGATGCGGCGCTACCTGGAGGGGGAGGCGTTGCGCACCAGCCCGCCGGAGGTGGTGGTGTGGGAGATTCCGGAGCGCTACCTGACCGTCGCCGAGTACGTGCCGGACGGGGCGAGCTGGTGAGCGTCCGCCGCCCGCGCCTCGTCCCCGCCGTGCTCGCGACGGTCCTGATCCTGATCGGTTCCTGCGCCTGGGCGCAGCCCGGCCGCCTCCTCGAGGTCGAGCGGGGCGAATCGTTCACCGCGCAGCAGGTCGACGACCGGACCGCCAGCCGGTTCCGCAACGACGGGCGCGACCCGCCCAGCGTCCGCAGCGGGGTCGACGTGTACCTGCTCCGCTTCGAGACGCGGACCGAGCACGACGATCCGGTCGTGGGGCTCGCGCACCTGTTCGTGCCGCACGACCCCGTCGACGCCGGCGCCGTGCACGCCTTCGCGCCCGGCTCGAGCGGGCTGGTCGACGCCTGCGCCCCCTCGCGGCCGTACCTCGAGCGGGGCGAGCTCGCCTCGACCGGTTCGTACGTCCTCTACGGCCTGGCCTGGGCGGGGCAGGGGATGCCGACCGTGGTGCCCACCTACGGTGGCTTCTTCGACCCCGACCGGCTGCAACCGTACTTCGTCGCCGACGCCGAGGCGCACGTGGTGCTCGACGCGCTCCGAGCCGCGACGGACGTGCTCGAAGGGCTCGGCCCCGATCTGGTGGTCGAGCACGCCTTCGTGAGCGGGTTCTCGCAGGGCGGGCACGCCGCCTTCGCCGCCGCCGATCGCGCCGCCGACTACGCGCCCGACGTGCCCCTGGCCGGCGTCGCCGGGTTCGGCCCCAGCGGCGAGGTCGACGTGGTCCTGCGCGCCTTCACCTACGTCGCCCCGTGGATCTTCGTCGCGTACGAACAGGCGTACGGGCGCGAGCGAATCGACGCGGCCGCGCTGTTGCAGGAGCCGTACGCCAGCCGGCTCGCCTCCGACGTGGAGCGTCTCTGCATCCTCGAGGCCCAGGGCGCCTACCCGGGCGATCCGGCGGCGCTGCTCGAACCGGAGCTTGCCGCCTCGCTCGAAGCCGGCCGCCTCGCGACCACCCATCCGGAGCTGCACGCGCTGGTGAAGGAGAACCGGACCGGCGTCCGGCCGCACGGACTTCCGGCGATCGTGCTGCAGGGCGTCGACGACCCGGTCGCGCCGCTCGAGGACCAGCACCGGTTCGTCGCGCGGCTGTGCGACCTCGGCAGCGCCGTCCGCTACCCGAACTACGCCCGCACGCGGCACGAGACCCGCTACCTCGGGTTCGACGCCGCGCTCGAATGGATGCGCGACCGGGTCGCCGGGACGCCCGCGCCGACCGACTGCGATTCGGTGCTTCGATGACCGCCCCGACCGCGACCACCGCCGACGTCGCCGGAACGCCACCGCCCGAAGGAGGTCCCATGCCGTACGACCGGTTCCGATCCGCGTCCCTGACCGCCCCGAACCTCCGCACGCACCTCGTCGCGGGCGCCGCGGCGCTGCTCGCGCTCGCGGCGACCGCGACCGGGGTCGCGCAGCAGCCCGTCGAGGCCGCCGACGCGACGCCCGGTCAGGTGGTCGAGGTGACCTACGAGGAACGCCTCTCGGCCGAACAGGTGCAGGCCGCGGCGGCGGCGTCGTTCGGGCGCTACGGTCCGCCCGAGACCGAGAACGCGGTCGACGTGTACGGCCTGCGCTTCGCGACCACCGGCCTGGACGGTGGCACCGTCGTGGTTCCGGCCACCCTGTTCGTGCCGGTCGAGCCGTCGCGCGAGCGCGCGCCGCTCTACGTGTTCGGCTCCGGGACCACCGGCCTCGCCGACGTGTGCGCCCCCTCGCGCGAGGCGGACCTGCCCGCCCCGCTCGGCGACTACCGCGGCTACCTGGCGCCGTACGCCGCGCGCGGCATCGTAACCGTGTTCCCCGACTATCTCGGCTTCGAGGATCCGGACCGGCCGCAGGCGTACTTCCACGCCGCCAGCGAAGCGCACGTACTGCTGGACGCCGCGCGGGCGGTCCGTACGACCTTCGAGGAGGCGATCTGGATGGGCACGCTCGAGGAGGCGGTGGTCACCGGCGGGTACTCCCAGGGCGGCCACGCCGCCTTCGCCGCCGCCGACCGGGTCGCCGACTACGCGCCCGAGGTGCCGCTCGCCGGTGCGATCGGGTACGCCGCCACCACCGACGTCGAGGCGTTGTTCCGCGAGGGGCCGTACTACGCGCCGTACGTGCTGGCCGCCTGGTCGTCGGTGTACGGCGTCGACCGGGTCCGGCCCAAGACGGTTCTGGCCGAGCGGTGGCTCCCGAGCCTGCAGCGCGAGGCGGTCCAGGTGTGCGTCGACCGGGCGCAGCAGGTGTACCCGTTCGACGTCGACGCGATGTTCGACGCGGCGTTCGCCGATTCGCTGCGGCGCGGCACCTTGGACGCCACGCACCCCGAACTGCACGCGTTGTTCCGCGAGAACCGCACCGGCCTTTCCGGCCACGGCCTCCCGGCGCTGGTGGTGCAGGGCGGGAACGACGTCATCGTGCACGATGCGACGCAGGAACGGTTCGTCCAGGCGCTCTGCGGCCTGGGTAGCGACGTCCGCTACCTCAACGATCCGGTCGCACGGCATCGCGACACCCGCCCGGCCGGGTTCGAGGCCGCGGTCGGATGGATCCACGACCGGGCGGCCGGCGTGCCCGCGCCGTCGACGTGCGGGGAGTGAGCGGCGGCGCGACGGGCGACGACCGGCGGGCGCCGTGGAAGCCGGAGCACGCCCGCCGGGCCCGCGCCGAGATCGCGGACGGCAAGGTCACGATCGAGAACGTGCGCGACGGCCGCCACCCGCCCGGCGGCCCTCCGGAGATCCGCTGGACCACGCGCCGCTACGAGCTGGACCGGATCCGACGCCTCTGGTTCGTGGTCGAGCCGTTCGTCCCGAGCCTGCCGTTCGTGGCGCACACCTTCGTGGCGTTCGAGTTCGAGGACGACTTCCTGGCGCTGTCGATCGAAGCGCGCCAGCGGACCGATCAGAGGTATTCGATCGTGGCCGGGCTGTTCGGGGCGTACGAGCTGATCTACGTGTTCGGCGACGAGCGCGACCTGTTCCTCGGCCGGACGGTCCACCGCGAGCACGAGTTGCACCTCTACCCGTTGGTGACGCCAATGATCGAGGCGCAGGCGTTCTTCCTGACGACGGTCGCGACCGCCAACGCCCTGGCCGAGCGGCCGCGCCGCTACGACAGCCTCCGCGCCAACTGCACGAACCTGCTGCGCCGGCACGCCAACCAGGTCCGCCCCGGCAGCTTCCCACCGTTCACGCTCGCCGACGTGATGCCGGGCCGGTCGTCTACGTTGCTGTACCGCAAGGGCTGGATCGATACGAACGCGTCCGAGCGCGAGCTGCGCGACGCGCACGCGATCCGGGCGCGGGCGAACGCGATCGGTCCGGTCGCGGAGTTCTCCGAACGGGTCCGTGCGCCGTGGCGAAACGACTGATCGTCAACGCCGACGACCTGGGCATGTCCGTCGGCGTCAACCGCGGCATCGTCGAGGCGCACCGGCACGGGATCGTCACCTCGACCACCGCGATGGTGAACCGACCCGCGGCGGAGGACGGTTTCGAACGGGTGCGGCGCGAGGCGCCGGAGCTCGGCGTCGGCCTGCACGTGAACCTGACGTACGGGCGGCCCGTGCTGCCGCCCGATCGGATCCCCAGCCTGGTGCGCAGCGACGGCTCGTTCGTCAGCGTCACGCGGGGTCTGGGCCTGCCGTACACCTGGGCCCGGGACGAGGTCGAGGCGGAGGTCGAGGCCCAGTTCGACCGCTTCGTCCGATTGGCGGGTGGGCTCCCCGACCACCTGGACTCCCACATGATGGTCGGTTCGCTCAGCGCCTCGTGCGCCGAGGCGATGGTCCGGATCGCGTTCCGTCACCGGCTTCCGATGCGCCGGGGCGGCCGGGCGTTCGTCGAGCGGGTCGAACGCGAGCTGCGCGCCTGGGGGGGACTCCCGCAGGCGGTCACCGACGTGGTCCGGAGGCTCCCGGCGGTGCGGGCGGCGACGCGGGGCTCGGGCGAGGTGCCGTCGCCCGACGCGTTCGACGTTCGGTTCCTGGGGGAACGCGCGACGGTGGAGCGGCTCCTCGCCATCCTCAGCGGACTGGGCCAAGGGATCACCGAACTGGTGTGCCACCCCGGCTACGACAGCGACGCCGGAGACGCCTACGGGCACCGCGAGGTCGAGCTCGCGGCGCTGACCGACCCGCGCGTCCGGGACCGGGTCGAGCGGCTCGGCATCGAGCTGACGACCTTCGCGACGCTCGGGTGCACGACCGTGACCTGACGCCGCGTCGGTCGGCGGCGCGGGCCACGGGGTATTGGCTCCGTCGCGACGTAGGCTGGGGTGCCAAGGAGGCTTCCACCATGCGAACCCGTGCCCGACTTCATGCCCCGTCCCGTCCCGCCGCTCGTCCTGCCGCCCGTCCCGCCGCGCTTCTCGCCCTCGCCCTGACGCTCGCGCCGGCCGCCGCCGCGCAGGAGTCCTGGACCTGGTTCGCCGAACCGTTCACGACCGACCTGACGATCACCGCGCCCGGCCAGGCGCCGATGGACGCGAACCTGGCGGTCGACGCGCGCGACGTGCGCCTCGCCTTCTCCGAGTCGGGGATGGAGGTCGTCATGCTGCTGCGGCTCGTCCCCGATGGGGTCGAGGTGACCGCCCTGATCCCGGGCGACATGCACGTGGTGACGGTGTTCGGGCCCGACGAGTTCCCCGAACTGGCCGAGCAGGGGTTCGCCCCGGTCGTGACCGCGCCCGACGATCCCGCCCACCCGTGCGTCGCCGAGCCGGATCGGTTCCGCTGCGAACGCCTCGGATCCGACGAGGTGGACGGTCGGACGGCCGAGCGGTGGCGGGTCGACGTGACCGAGGAGGACGGGACCGTGCACGGCTCGACCTTCTGGTTCGACCGGGCCGAGGGCCGCGTGGTGCGTACCGAGGACGACGAGGGCGTCCGCGTCGACTTCACGAACCATCGGCCCGGCCCGCCCGAGGCGGGCGCGTTCGAGGTGCCGGCGGGGTCGACCCGGATGGATCTGCCCGAGTTCCCGATGCCGCCCGGGTTCTGAAGCCCGCGTGAAGGAACGACCGATCCTCCATCACCTCCCGCGGGGCGTCGAGCACCTAACCTGAGGCCATGACCCGACTCGCACGCACGGTTCTCGCCGCCGCGCTCCTCGCGCTCCTCTCCGCCTGCACCGTCGCCGTCACGAACGGCGCGGCGACCCAGGGGATCGTGGTGTCGCCCGATCGTCCGGCGGACGAACGGATCCTCAACCCGACGTTGGGCCTCGTCGCCTACCCGGGGTCGCGGATCGTCGAGCACGAGGTCGACGGTCGCGACTCCGAAACCGAATTCTTCGCGGACGCCGACCTGAGGACGGTCTACGCCTGGTTCCACGATCAGTTGGTCGCGGACGGCTGGCGGCGTACCGACCTCGAGATCGAGAGCGACGAGATCGAGGCGGAGTACCGCCGCGGCGGCACGGAGTTCGAGCTCGAGCTCGAGGACGAAGGCGGAGGGCGCTACGAGCTCGAGATCGACTTCGACTGAGGATTCGCTCGCGCCTACGAGCGCGCCCGCTCCGGCGGACGGACCCGTGCCCGGGCCCGCGTCCGGACCGGCGTGGACGACGCCGTTCGCGGTCGCCCTCGGCGGCGCGGTCGGCGGGTGCGCCCGTTACGCCGTCGACGCGCTGCTTCCGGTCGACGCGACCGGCTGGCCCGCCGCGACCTTCGGCGTGAACGTGGCGGGCGCGTTCCTGCTCGGGGCGCTGCTCGCCTGGACGGTGCGTCGACGTCGCGCGGGACGTGCGCCGGCCGCCGGGCTGCTGCCGTTCGCGGCCACCGGCGTGCTCGGCGCGTTCACCACCTTCTCGACGTTCGTGGTCGAAGCGGCCGAGGGGGTGTCGGCGGGGGACGCGTCGCTCGCCGCCGGGTACCTGGTCGGTTCGGTCGCCAGCGGCCTGATCGCGGCGTACCTCGGGGTCCGGACCTTCGGGGGCGACGGGTGAGCGTGCTCTGGATCGCCGGCGCCTCCGCCCTCGGGGCCGTCGCGCGATGGGGTCTCGACCGTGCCGTGGTGCGGGACGATCCGAAGCGGGCTCCGCTCGGGACGTTCGTGGTGAACGCGTCCGGCTCGTTCGTGGCGGGCGCGCTCGCCGGGGCCGCCGCCTCGGGCGTGGTACCGGACCCGGTCCGGACCGTCGTGGCGGCCGGGTTCCTCGGGTCGTTCACGACCTTCTCGACCTGGCTGCAGCAGGCGGTCGCCGCGGCTCAGGAGGGGCGCTCCGGCACGGCGGCGTGGAGCGTGCTTGGCGGGGTGACCGGGGGCGGCGTCGCGGTGGTCGCCGGGTGGTGGGTCGCCGGATGGGTGCTCTCCGCTGGGGGGCTTCTCGTCACTCCTTGACGGCGCCGGCCGTCAGGCCCTGCACGATCCGCTTCTGGAACGCGAACGCGATCCCGTCCGAACACCGGATTCGTGCTCGGCACAGCTCGTGCGTCAATCCAGCGCGAAGACCGCCCCGCCGCCCCGCGCCGACGCCGCCGCCGCTTCGAGCACCCGCACGGTCCGTGCGGCCGTCCGTGCGTCCGCTACCGGATCGGTCGCCCGCGGCTCGCCCCGCACGCGCCGCACGAACGCCTCGACCATCGCCCGGTACGGGTCCTCGCCGGGATGCCGCTCGAGCGTCTCGACGCCGTCGGGCGCGACGAAGGTCGTCTCCGTCGCGTCGGGACCGGGCAGGAACGACTTCTCGAAGCGGAGGGTCCCCTCCGTGCCGCGGACCTCGACCGACTCGCGGCGCGGCAGGGTCAGCGCCGAGGTGGCCGATGCGGTGGCGCCGGACGGGAAGCGCAGCGAGGCGCTCGTCTCGAGGTCGACGCCCGCCCGCGGGTCGTCCCCGTCGAAGCGTGCGTACGCCGTCACCGCGTCCGGGTCCTCGCCCAGCAGCCGCAGCACCACGTCGACCGTGTAGCAACCGACGTCGAGCAACGCCCCGCCCGCCAGCTCGCGCGACAGCCGGATGTTCGCGGGATCGGTGACGGCGAAGGTGAACGTCGTCGTCACGAACGTCGGCCGTCCGATCCGGCCGGACCGGACCGCCTCGGCCGCGGCCAGCAGGCGCGGGTGGTGCCGGTACATGAACGCTTCGGCCAGCACTCGGTCGGCGCGCTCGGCGGCGTCGCCCATGCGGGCGCAGGCGGCGGCGGTCGGAGCGAGCGGCTTCTCGCAGAGCACGTGCTTGCCCGCCTCGAGCGCGCGGATCGTCCACGACTCGTGCAGCGCGTTCGGGAGCGCCAGGTAGATCGCGTCGACCTCCGGATCGTCCAGGAGCGCCTCGTACGTCCCGTGCGCCCGGGGCGCGCCGATCCGGTCGGCGAAGGCGAGCGCGCGGGACTCGTCGCGGGAACCGACGGCAGCGAGCCGGGCGCCGTCGGCGGCGCGGATCGCGGGCGCGACCGCGGCGCGGGCGATGTTCGCGGTCGAGAGGACGCCGAAACGGATCGGATCGGACATGGGGACTCCCTTCGGGCGGGGCGGATCGGAACGGAGGATCGCCGGGTGCCGTCAGGGTACCGGCGCCGGCCGGCCGTCGCTCAGGAAGCGGAGCAACGCCTCCTCGTCGCCGAGATCGCCGTACAGCACCGCCGCGACCGGGTCGTCGCCGTCGTCCCGGACCCAGAGCAGGGCGGGGGTCGCGAACACGCGGTAGCGCACCGCCGGCGCCGGATCGAGCGTCAGGTCGACCTCCTCGCGCTCGACGCCTTCGAGGTCCGCCCGCTCGAGCGCTTCGACGAGCCGCCCCCGCGCCCGGACCGAGCGGGGCGCGTCGCCGGTGGCGAGCAGCACCAGGCGGAGGCCACGATCCGGGGTCGGCGTCGGCCCGCTCACCGGTCCGCCCCCTCGCCGTCGCTGCGGCGTCGCCCACCGTCCGGCGCACGCCGAGCGTGCACCCGCGTCGCGTGGGCGCCCCGGTCCCGTTCCTCCGCACGCGCGTCGGTCCGCTCCCGCTCGAGCGCGGCCCGGATCCGATCCTCCTCGCGCTGCGCCTCCGCCCGGCGCGCGGCGGCGTGGTCGAGGCGCTCCTCGAGTTCGGAGCGCCGTCGCTCGTGGGCCGCCGTTTCGACCCGCGACGCCGCCTCCTGCTCCCGCACTTTCTGAAGCCGGGCGGTGCCGAACAGGACCTCGCTGCCGAACGGGTAGACGTCGGTCAGCTCGATGCCGCGGTCGGAAAGGATCAGCTCGCGGACCTGGTTCGAGTGCGCCGTGCCGCGCGACTTGACCACGGAGAGGGCTCGGTTCCGTTCGCCGCCCTGCACCCGGTACGCGAGCGAGATCCAGGTGTCCGCGAGCGTGGAGGTGTGGCTGAGGGTCGATTCGACTTCGGGGTTCTCGTTCGCGCCGAGGGAGGTGAGGACGGTGGTCACGCCGCGCGCCCGGGCGATCGCGAGCAGCCGTTCGACCGACAGGTAGGCGCTCTCCGCGCTGGCCGCCTTGAGCAGTGCCGATACGGGGTCGATCACCAGCAACGACGGGGCGAACTCCGAGAGCTCGTGCGCGATCGCGAGGAAGTGCTCCTCGACCAGACCGGACCAGGCCGTTCGGCTCCGCACGCGCAGCCGACCGTTTCGGATGGGCGCGTCCAGGTCGATGCCGACCGAGGCGGCGTTGCGGATCACGCCGGTGGCCCGCTCGTCGAAACTGACGTAGAGGGCCCGCTCGCCGCGCGCCGCGGCGGCCGCGGCGAACGACGCCGCCAGGGTGGTCTTGGACGTGCCCGGCGCGCCCGAGATCAGCGTGGTGGTCCCCCGGTACGGTCCTCCGCCGAGCACGTCGTCGAGCTGCGGCACTCCGGTCCCGACCCGATCGTCCGACACGGTCGGGAGCGACGCCCGGTCGGCGACGTCGACGGTCGCGGCCGGGTCGGCGAGGCCGTACGGCAGGACCACGCCCTCGCCGGTCAGCATCATCGGGAGCTCGTCGGCGACGTGGGCGCTGCCGCGGTACTTCACCACCCGGAAGCGTCGGTTGAGGCGCCGTTCGACCAGCGTTCCGACGACCGTCAGCAGGGTCGACAGCAGGTGTTCCGTGCCCCGCAGCGCGGCGGCGACCTCGGGGTCCTCCGGCTCCCGCTTGGCGGTGATCAGCAGCGAGGCGTCGTGCCGTTCGGCCCAGGCGTCCAGCCGCTTCAGGTGCGCGAGGACCTGGCGACGGTCGCCGTGGAGGACCAGGAGCTGGTCGAGTCCGTCGAGCACGATCCAACCGGCGTCCATCCGTTCGCGCCTCTCGGAGAGGACGGCGAGCAGACCCTCGAGGTCGAAGGTTCCGCCGACCGTCGTCGCGTCGCGCGGGCGGGCGTCGATCGCGAGCACCCGGTCCGGATCGTGCAGGTGCTCGGCGAACTCGAAGCTCGCGACGTGCCTCAGCATCCGGTCCGGCGACTCTTCGAACGTCACCACGATCCCCGCGCCCCCGTCGCGCACGGCGTTCGCGACGATCTGCAGGGCCATGACGGTCTTGCCGGTGCCCGGCGTGCCGGTGATCAGGGTCGCGCCGTTCGCCGGTAGGCCGCCGTGGCAGGCGGCGTCCAGACCGGCGATGCCGGTCGGTCGCTTTCGTATCGCGGTCGTCGTCATGCGTTCTCGCCTCCAGGGTCGGTCGCGACGGATGCCTCGTGCAGGGGCAGCGGCCGGTTCTGCCGCAGCAGCCAGCGGAAGTCCTCTTCGGCCAGCGGCACGCTGAAGCGGAACCCCTGACCGAAGCGGCAGCCGAGCTCGAGCAGAGCGTCGCGCTGCGTGTCGGTCTCGATCCCTTCCGCCAGGACGCTGGCGCCGATCGCCTCACCGACGGCCAGGATCGTACCGACCAGCTTGCGGCTGTAGCGGTCGTGCGCCAGGTCCCGTACGAACGCCCGATCGATCTTGATCTCGTCGAACGGGTACTTCTTCAGGTACATCAGGGACGAGAACCCGGTCCCGAAGTCGTCGAGCGACAGGCGCACGCCCATGGCGTGCAGACTGCGCACGTCGCGCCACAGTTCGGGCGACTCGCGCTCGAAGACGCTTTCGGTGATCTCGAGCGTCAGCGCCCGCGGGTCGACCCCGTGCCGGTCGAGCGCCTCGCGCACCGTGGCCGGGAAGGTGCCGGAGGCGAACTGCTCGATCGAGACGTTCACCGCGATTCGGGCCGGCCCGTGGCCGGCGTCGCTCCACGACCGCAGCGCTCGGCACGCCTCGTAGATCACCCAGTCGCCGATCGCGCCGATCAGGCCGCTCCGTTCGGCGATCTCGATGAACGCGCCGGGCGAGAGCAGGCCGCGCGTGGGGTGGCGCCAGCGGATCAACGCTTCGCCCGCCTCGATCGCGCCGCTGCTCAGGTCGACCTGAGGCTGGAAGTGGAGGCGGAACTGCCCCTCGCGGAGCGCCGTCCTCAGCTCCTCGGTGGTGCGGATCCGCTCGCGCGCGGCGCGGTCCATCTCGACGTCGTAGTCGACCCAGCCGGCCTTCACCTCGGTCCGCGCGTGGTAGAGCGCGACCTCCGCCTCACGGAGCAGCGTTTCGACCGAGCGCCGGTGCTCGCCGGTCCGCGCCCGACCGAAGCGGGCGCTCGCCTCGATCTGCCGCGCGCCGATCCGGAACGGACGGTCGAACACCGCCACCAGGCGTTGCGGCAGGTCGCCGTGTGGATCGATCGCCCACACGGCGAACTGGTCGCCGCCGGTCCGGGCCGCCAGCCCGTCGGGCCCGATCGCCTCGCGGAGGCGCCGGCCGACCGCGACCAGCAGCGCGTCGCCGCTGGCGAACCCGTGCGTGTCGTTGATGCCGCGCAGGTTCTCGACGTCGGCCAGTACCACGGCACCGTGCTCCGACCAGCCGTCCTCGAGCCGGTCGACCAACTGGCGCGTGAACCCGTGCCGGGACGCCAGGTCGGTGAGGCGGTCGTGGAACGCCAGCCGGTGCAGCCGTTCCTCCGCCAGCTTCCGGTCGGTCACGTCGACGTGCATCACCACCGCACCGGTCCGGAGCCCGCCGTCGGCCGGGACCGGCATCGGTTCGACCATGGCGCGGAACCAGCGGAACCGATCGGGCGCGTGGCACGGGTACTCGAGCAGGAACCGCTCGCGCGCGCCGGAGAGGACCGCGCGCAGTCCGTCCGCGACGTTCGGCGCCTCGTCGGCGTGCTCGCCGACGGCGCCTTCGCAGATCGTCAGGTAGTTCGTGCCCGGCCCGCTGCGCGCGGGTTCGCCTCCGTTCTCCTCGGCGAAGGCGCGCCAGCGGTCGTTCACGTGCACGATCGACCCGTCGGCGTCGACCAACGCGACCTGCGCCGGAAGGGCGTTCAACAGCGCCGACCGCAGGCGTTCCTCCTCCTTCTGGCGGGTCAGATCGTGCACCGTGCCGATCAGGCCGATGGGACGACCGTCGGCGTCGGTCCGCACGATCGTCTTGAGGCGGACGGGACGCTCGCCCCCGTCGCGGGTGCGGATGCGCACCTCGACGTCGTACCCGTCGCCGCTGGCGATGCCGCGTTCGCGCGTTTCGCGCAGTCGCTCGCGTTCCTCCTCGCGGACGCGGTCGAGGAACGGCGCGACCGTCAACGGCCCGGCGTCCGGGTCCATGTCGAGGATCCGGTAGGTCTCGGCCGACCAGATCGGTTCGGCGTCCTCCTCCAGACTGCGTTCCCAGCTCCCGACCTGGGCGATCCGTTGCGCCTCCGCCAACTGCCGGGCGTGGGTCTCGAGCTGGGCACGCTGCCGCGCGGTCAATCGATTCAGTTCGCGCTGCCGGTCGAGCATCGCGTCGAGCGCCGCCCCGAGGCGCGCGAGCTCGTCCCGGCCGGCGGTTCCGGCACGGGCGGCGTCGTCGCCGGCGGCGATCCGTTCGGCGACGTGGGTGAGGTCTCGGACCGGCAGGGCGACCCGGCGATGGAGGAGCCGGAACCCGCCGATGGCGAGGAGCGCGAACCCGAGCGAGGCCAGGGCGAACGTCGCCATCACCGCGAGGGAGCGGGCGGCGTGCGTGGCTTCGTTGGCGTCGATCGCGCGTCCGATCGCCGAATCGAGGACCGAACCGTACGTCGCCATCGCGTGAACCGCACCCGGCGCCGCCTCGGTGGCGGACGCGCGGACGCGGTCGAGCAGGTCGAGCATCCGCCCGAGGGTCGCGCTCGCTCGGGCCAGGTCGGGCCGAGGTCCGGCGAGCGCGTCGAGGCGGACCTGGAGGTCCTCGGCCTCCGCGCGGAAGGCGGCGTCGACGTCGGCGACGTACGGCGTCGCGACGATGCCGTCGGCGGACACGGAGAAGGCGTCGAGGTCGAGCTGCAGCGCGATCAGGTCGTGCGCGCGCTCGTGCTGGCCGCGCATGTCCGTGATCAGGATCAGCGCCAGGATCGCGATCGTGACCGCCCCGACGGCTCCGAACGCGATCGCGACGCGCGATGACCGCACCAGGCTGCGCGGGCCGGTCACGGCGCCCCCGCGCCGGAGCCGGGCGCGAGCCAGGGAAAGGTCGGAGCCGGCGAGGCGGCCCGTTCGAGGGGACGCGGATCGAAGGCGCCGAGGACCGGCCCGTCGGGCGGCCAGGCCGCCCGGCCCTCCGCACGGAACCGATCGCCCAGGGCGAGGAACGCGGCGAGGACGTTCCACTCCAGGCTCAGGTCCAGGGTGGTCGCCCGGTACCGGTCCGCGGCGACGTCGGGCGCGACGCCGGACGACCGGGCGAAGCCGTCCGGAAGGGGCTCCGTCCCGCCCCCCGTCGCGTCGAGCGTCGCGGCGAGCGCGGTCAGCACCCGGGCGTAGCGGTCGGGATCGCGCGCGACGTCGCTCCGGCGGGCGACGACGACCCGATGCGCGAGGGCGGTGGCCGGGGCGGCCTCCGCGACGTGCGCGATCGCGGCGAGGATCGTGGGATCGTCCGCCGCGACCCGGCCGTCGCGGGACGCGAACTCGGCGGCGACGTCGTGCAGGGCGACGGCGGCGAGATCGATCGTTCCGGCGCGGAGGTCGTCCAGGAGGCGGCGGGTCCCGTCGTCGTCGCGATCGTGCGCCACCGCTTCGACCCGCGCCCCCGCGTCGCGGAACGCGTCGTCGTCCAGCGCGATCCAGAGCAGGGCGTCGGCGGCATCGGTCGGCCACGCGATCCGGATCGGCGCGGCGTCGTCGGCGGTGGCGGGCGGCGCCCCGATGCCCGCCACGAGGCTCCAGACCAGCACCACGACCGTCGCGACGATCGCCGCGACGGCGCCGAAACGTCGCCGGCGCGACGTCACCTGCGGCAGCCCGTTCGCTTCGGGGCCGTTCGGGCGTTCGATCGGCCCGTGCCGGCTCGACGCCGGCGCTTCGTAGCGTGTATCAGTGTCGTACCTCGCCGTTCCGCCGGTGCCTCACGGACGGTTCGGCGTCCCCTGGCCGTCATCGTACGACGAGGACGCGGCACGGGTTCGCGACCTGACTCCGGTTTCGAGGTCCGGGCGACGCCGGGGACCGACCGGGGGGTGCGCGCCGGCCCTCCGCGCGCCCGACCCCTCATCCGCCGCACGGGCGGACGTGCCACCGTCGCACCATGAACCGGACCCGAGCCGTATCCGTCCGCCGACGCGCGTTCGACCTCCTCCTCGGCGCCTCCCTGGCGGTCCTGGCCGTCGCGGGCACGGGGGTCGGTCAGGAAGACGCCGCCGGCCCGTGGCGGAGCGCGGCGTCGCTGCCGACGCCCCGCTCCGAGATGCACGCCGCCGCCCTGGACGGCTTCGTCTACGTTCCGGGCGGGTTGGGTCCGGACGGCACCGTCGCGGCGTTCGAGGCGTTCGACGTCGCGACCGGCCGCTGGACGGCGCTCCCGCCGCTGCCGGAACCGGTCCACCACGCCGGCGTCGCCGCCGCTGCGGGACGGGTCGTGGTCACGGGCGGGTACCGCGACCTCGAGTTCCGCACCGACCACGCCGCGGTCTGGGCGTTCGATCCGGTCGCCGGCGCCTGGGCACGCCTGCCGGACCTGCCCGGACCGCGGGCGGCGCACGTGACCGTCGCCGTCGACGACGTGGTGTACGTGATCGGCGGCGTCGGCGCCGCGCCGCAGGAGGTGTGGCGCCTCGACGTGGCGGCCGGCGCCTGGCTCGAGCCGGCCGCGCCGCTGCCCACCGCCCGCGAGCACCTCGCCGCGACGGTCGTGGACGGGAGGGTGCACGTGGTCGGCGGGCGTTGGCCCGGCCGTGGCAACCTCGGAACGCACGAGGCGTACGATCCCGACGCCGACGCTTGGACGACGCGACCGCCCCTGCCGACCCCGCGCAGCGGGCACACGGCCGGAGCGGTGGGCGGCCGTGTCCACGTCGTCGGAGGCGAGGCGCTCGACTCGGCGCGGACCTTCGCCGACCACGAAGCGTTCGACCCGGCGCGGGACGCCTGGACGCGGACGGAGCCGTTGCCGACGGCGCGGCACGGGATCGCGTCGGCCGGAACGGGCGACGCCTGGTACGTGATCGGGGGCGCGACCGGCGCCGGGTGGGACACCTTCACGACGTTGGTCGACACCGTCGACGTCTGGGACGCCGGGCGCTGACGACCGCCCCACGGAACGGCGCCCGCGACCGGTGCGGGACCGGGCCGCGGGCGCCGAACCTCCGGGCGTGCCTCGTGCTGCCCCTCAGGGGCAGGCCGCGTCGCCGCGGACGGTCGCGGTGGCGTCGCAGGTCAGGCCGTCGTGCTCGCCTCCGTGCGTCGTGAGCAGGCCGCGCGTGCCGACCACGATCCCACCGCCGTCGTTGCCCTCGAAGGTGGCGTCGGCGACCGAGACCTGCGCCCCGTCGCCGACGTGGAGTCCGGGACCGTCGTTGCCGCGCGCGGTCACCGGCATCACCGACTCGGCCGCGACGATCGCGCCGCGGTCGGCGAGCAGGCCGGGTCCGGCGTTGTCCTCGAGCGTCACCTCGCCGGGGACCATGAACTCGTCGATGCCGAGCGCCAGGGTCGAGCCGAAGTCGGCGCCGATGCCGGCGCCGCCGTTGCCGCGCACGTGCACGGAGCCGCCCAGGAACTGCGCGTGCCCGGACTGCTGTAGGAAGATCCCTTCGGCGCCGTTCTCCTCGACGACGAGCTCCGCGCCGATCGTGAAGAGCATGCCGTTCATGCCGAGGGTGAACCCTTGGTCGCCGTTCGCGCGGATCACGTTGCGGTCCTCGAGCCGGACGATCGCGCCGTTGAACGAGATCAGGCCGGAGATGCCGTTCTCCTCGAGCAGCGCGTTCGTGAGGCGCGCCTCGCCGCCGCGGTTGAGGTTGAAGCCGACGCGGCCGTTGTCGTGGGCGTGCAGGTCGAACCCTTCGACGAACGAGTTGATGACCTCGAAGCCGTGGGCGCCGTTGTCGCGCGCGACGACGTCGCGCAGCACCAGCGACGCCATCCGTTCGGCCAGCAGGCCGTGCTGCCCGTCCGCCAGCGTCAGGCCGGAGAGCTCCACGTCGCGTGCGCCGTCCACGTGGACGACGGGACCGGAGGCGTCCTCGGGCACGCGGATCGACGCGTCGCCGCCGCCGTCGAGCGCGACGCCGTCGACGGCGATACGGACGGGACCGTCGCAGGTGCCGGACAGGGCGAGGGTCGTGCCGGGCGTCGCGCCTTCGAGCGCGGCGGCCAGCTCGTCGCCGGCGACGCACTCGACGGCCGTCGGTCCGTGCCCGTCGGCCAGGGCGGTCGAGGCGAGGGCGAACGCCACGGCGGCGAGCCAGGCGGTCCGAGTCGTGGGGGAGGGGGCAGGGAAGGGCGTGCGCATCGTGGGGCTCCTTTCGACGGTGTCGTAGGGATTCGGATGCGGACGCCTCGAGGCTACGCAGCGTGCTCGCCGCGCCGCGCAAGGCACAATACGTAGCGGACCACTCGGGATTCAGGCGTCGTGGCCCGCCACCGGTTCCGGTTCCTCCGCCTCGCCCTGCATCAGACCGGTCACCGTGCCGTCCGGCCGCACCCGAACCCGCTTGGCCGCCGGCTCGCGCGGCAGACCCGGCATGGCCACCACCGCCCCCGCCATCGCGACGACGAACCCGGCGCCCGCCGCGAGCCTGAGCGAACGGATCGGCAGGTCGAACCCCTCCGCCAACCCGCCGTCCTTCGGGCTCGGTCCGAACGAGAGCGGCGTCTTCGCCATGCAGATCGGCAGGCGGCCGTGCCCGGCTCCCGCGAGCGCGGCCGCCTGCCGCGCGGCCCGCTCGCTCAGCGTCGCGTCGCGGGCGCCGTACACCCGTCGCGCCAGTTTGCGGACCTTGGTCTCGAGATCGTCCTCGAGCGCGTACGGGTGGTCCAGCTCGGGCGCGGGTCCCGGCCGGGCGTCGAGCAGCTCGACGAGCGCACGCGCCGCCGCCACGCCGCCCGGACCGCCGTCCCGGAACGCCGTCACCCGGGCGCTCGGAACGCTGCGCGCGGCCGCGTGCGCCTCGACCGTTCGCAGGTCGGCGGCGACGTCGTCGTCGAAGACGTTCAGCGCCACCACGACGGGCAGCCCGAACGCCTCGACGTTGGCGAGCTGTCGGTCGAGGTGCCGCAGGCCGCGCTCCAGGTCGCCGGAACCGTGCGCCTTCAGGGCCCGGACGGTGGCCACCAGGACGACCGCCTCCGGGGCCAGTCCGGCGCCACGGGCCTTGAGGTCGAGGAACTTCTCGCCACCGAGGTCGAACCCGAAGCCCGCCTCGGTCAGCACCACGTCGGCGTGGTCGAGCGCCAATTCGGTCGCCACCACGCTCGAACAGCCGTGCGCGATGTTCGCGAACGGGCCGGCGTGCACGAAGGCGGGCGAGCCGTCCCGCGTCTGGGCCAGGTTCGGGTGCAGCGCCTCCTGCAGCAGGGCGAGCATCGCGTCGGTCGCCTCGAGGTCCGCGGCCGTGACCTCGCCGCCGTCGGCGCGGGTCCCGACCACGATCCGGGCCAGCCGGGCCCGCAGGTCCTCGTGCGAGCGCGCCAGCGCCAGGATCGCCATCACCTCGCTGGCGGCGGTGATGTCGAAGCGCGTGCGTCGTTCGGTCGGGCGTCCCGCCGCCACGATCACCGAGCGCAGCGCCCGGTCGTTCACGTCGAGCACCCGCGGCCAGGTGACCGTGTCGGGGCGCAGCCCGGAGGCGCCGCCGAAGTGCAGGTCGGCGTCGATCATCGCGGCGAGCAGGTCGTGCGCCGCTCCGATCGCGTGCAGGTCGCCGGTGAAGTGCAGGTTGATCCGTTCCGCCGGTTCGACCTGGGCGCGGCCGCCCCCGGTGCCGCCGCCCTTCATGCCGAACACCGGACCGAGCGACGGCTCCCGTAGGCAGGCGGCCGCACGCACGCCGATGCGGCGCAGGCCGTCGGTCAGACCGACCGTCACGGTCGTCTTCCCCTCGCCCGCCGCCGTCGGCGCGATGGCGCTCACCAGCACCAGGCGGCCGCGGGGCCGGGTCCCGGCGCCCGGTGCGGCGCGGACGTGGCGAAGGTCGATCTTGCGGACGTCGCGGCCGACCGGGATCCGCGCCGCTTCGGGCAGCTCGAGCTCGCGGGCGACGTCGTCGATGGGGCGCAGTTGGACTCGGGTCATGCCTCGAGCGTAGGACGAGGACGCGTTCGGTGCAGGAGCGGAACGTCCCGGCCGCGCCGCTTGGTACCGTTTCCACCGGTCGTGCCGGACGGCACGAGCGCACCCGGAGGCCGACCGCATGACCGTTCCGCACGACCGTTCCGACGGGAATCCAGCGACATGATCCGACCGACATGAACCTCCCGTCCAGCCTTCCGATCCAGGACCCGGTCCTGATCATGGCGCTCGCGGTGACGACGTTCCTGATCGCGCCGCTGATCGCGCCGCGGCTGCGCCTGCCGGGCATCGTGGTGCTGATCGCGATCGGTGCGGTGCTCGGTCCGAACGCGACCGGGCTGCTGGCGCGGGACGTCACGATCGAGCTGCTCGGCACCGTCGGCCTGCTCTACCTGATGTTCGTCGCCGGCCTCGAGCTGGACCTGCGCGGCTTCGCCCGGGAGCGCGTCCGAAGCCTGACCTTCGGCACGCTTTCGTTCGCGATCCCCGCCGCCCTGGCGATGATCGTGATGACCCTCTACCGGTTCGAGCTCGGTCCCGCCCTGCTGATCGGCGCGATCGTCGCCTCCCACACGCTGCTCGCCTACCCGGTCGCCACGCGGCTCGGGATCGGACGCGACCCGGCGGTGGTCACGGTCGTCGGCGGGACGCTGCTGACCGACGCCCTGTCGCTGGCGGTGCTCGCCGTGATCGACGGGGCCGCGACCGGCGACGCCGGCGCCGGCTTCTGGATCCGGCTCGCGCTCGGGCTGGCCGCGTACGTGGTGGTCGTGACGCTGGGCGTCCCGAAGCTCGGCGCCTGGTTCTTCCGCAACACCGCCGACGACGCCGCGGTGCGCTGGTTGTTCCTGCTCGCCGTGGCGTTCGGGTCCGCCTGGCTGGCGCAGGCGGTCGGCGCGCAACCGATCATCGGCGCGTTCCTCGCCGGCCTCGCGCTGAACCCTCTCGTCCCAGACCGGAGCACCCTGATGACGCGCGTCCGGTTCGTGGGGAACGCCTTCTTCGTGCCGTTCTTCCTGCTGTCGGTGGGGATGCTGGTCGACGTCCGCGTCGTGGTCGGCAGCGCCGACGTCGCGATCCTCGCCGGCCTGATGATCGCGATCGTGCTGGTCGGCAAGGGGGCCGCCGCCCTGATCGCCCAGCGGATCTTCGGACTCAGTCTGGATCAGGGCCTGCTGATGGTCGGGCTGAGCGTTCCGCAGGCGGCCGCCACGCTCGCGGTCACCTTCGTCGGGCTCGAGATCGGCCTGTTCGGGGAGCCGGTCGTGAACGCCGTCATCGTGCTCGTGATGGTGAGCACCCTGGTCGGCTCGACCCTGGTCGAACGATTCGGCAAGCGGGTGGCGGTCGCCGCCGAGCGCGAGGAGCCGGCGCCGGACGACGCGCCCCACCGGATGCTGGTGCCGCTCGCGAACCCGCAGACCGCCGACGACCTGCTCGACCTGGCCTTCCTGTTGCGCGACCCGGCCGAACGGGAGCCGGTGTTCCCCCTCCTGGTCGTGCCGAGCGAGGAGCAGGTCGCCCGCGCCGAACGCACCCTGGCGCACGCCGTGGTCCACGCCGCCGAGGCGGACGTCCCGGTCCGCCCGCTGACGCGGATCGCGCGGAACACCGCCAGCGGCATCGTCGCCGCCGCGCGCGACAACCGGATCACCGACGTCGTGCTGGGCTGGGACGGCCGCGTCGGCACCGGCGGCCACGTGCTGGGCGCGGTGATCGACGACACCGTCCGGCGCGGCGATCAGCTGGTGGCGATCACGCGGCTGCGCCAGCCGGTCGCCACCCACCGTCGGGTGACGCTGGTGGTGCCGCCGCTCGCCGACCACGCCCCCGGGTTCCACGACGCGATCCGTGCCGTCAAGCGGCTGGTGGTGCAGCTCGGCGCCTCCCTCCGGGTCCTGGTCGTGCAGGGCGACACGACCCGACTCGCGCATCGCTGCGGCGAGGTCGAACCGGCGCTCGAGGCCACCTTCCACGGACTGACGTCGTGGACCGCCGTGCTCCGGAACGGCTCGGAGTGGATCGACCCGCAGACCGACCTGGTGGCGCTCCTCGCGCCCCGCGAGGGGACGGTCGCGCACGAACCGTGGCTGCCGCGCCTGGCGCGCGCGCTCGGCGAGCACGCGGGCAGCGTCCTGATCGTGGTGCCGTCGGAACGGGTCGTGGGGACGGACGGTCCGGTGCCGCGCGACCGGGTCGCGGCGCTCCTGACGGAGGAACGGTTCCTGCCCGACCTGGCCGACGCGAGCTACGCGGGGGCGATCGAACGGCTGCTCGACGCCGCGGTCGGGGAGGCGCCGGTTCGGCGTGCGGTGCTGCTCGAGAAACTGCTGGACGACGACGTCGGCTACGCCGCCGAGGTGCTGCCGGGCCTCGTGATCGCGCACGCGCGCGGCCGGGGCCTGGCCGAACCGGTGCTCGCGCTCGGCCTTTCGCGCCCCGGGATCGCGCACCGGTCCTCGACCCACCGCGTGCACGTCCTCTGCGTGCTGATCTCGCCCGATGCCATGTCGGGCCGCGAGCACCTCGCGCTGCTCGCCGAGACGACGCGGGCTCTCGCCCTCAGCGGTCCGATCGAGAGCCTCGCCGACGCCGGCGACGTGGACGACGTCCGGCGTCGGTTGCAGGGGGAGGAGCGCGACGCATGACGGGACGCGACCTCGACGGTCGCGTCCCGCGCTTCGGAGCGACACGAGCGTCGGGAGCGGCCGAAGCCGCTCCCGACGAAGCTTATGGCGTGGGTCGTCGCCGACCGCCGTTACTCGTCGTCCTCGTCGTCCGTGCCGATCCCGACGCCGATGTCGGTCTCGATCTCGACCCGGGCGCCGCCCGCGCCGCGCGCTTCGCTCGAGCCGTCGGCGCCCGCTTCGGCGCGCGCTTCGCCTTCGGCCTCGGCGTCGACGCCGACGGAGCCTTCTGCGCCGGCTTCGCCGTCGCCGCCGGCCTCGGCGTCGCCGCGCACGTCTTCCGCCGGATCGTCACCGTGGGCGACGTCCGCGTCGACGTCGACCGTGGCCGAGGCGTCCTCCTCGGTGCGCACGGTGACGGTGACGCCGGACGGCGTGCGGACGATGCGGGTGGTCCCCTCGGTCGTCTCGTCGACCTCGACGACCGCACCGAGTTCGGTCACGAAGCGGCCGTCCGCGTCCCACGCGGCGTCGGCGTCGCTGCCGCTCGCCTCGGACCGGACGATCGCGTCGATGGCGGCGGTCAGCTCGATCGACCGCTCGCGCGCCTCGCCCAGCGCGACCTCGACCTCGGCGAGCGCGTCGGACGCGTGGGTGACGAGGAAGCGGTACGTTTCGCCGGCGGCGGTCTCCACCTCGACGGTGAAGGCGGCGCGGAGGTCGGCGCCCGCGTCGAGCTCGGCGCCGGAGCCGTCGTAGAACGTCACCGTCGCTGCCGCGTCGGCCGCGGCCTCGGCGGCTCCCTCCGCCTCTTGGGCGACGGCGGCGCTCGAGGCCGCCAGCGCGAAGAGGGTCGCGAGCAGGATCGGTCGGAACATCGTGCGAATCGTACGCATGGTCGTGCTCCTTTCCGGCGCCCGGACCGGCGTCCGGGGCCTGAGCGCCACCCGGACCGTCGTCGTTCCGACGCGGTCGGGGCGCGCTTCGAGGGTCAGGATGGAGGTCGGACCTGAAGCGTCGCTGAAGGGCGCGGGTGGGTCGCGCCGCCTTCGCCCGACGGGGTTCAGGAGCCCTTCAGCCGATCGTGGTGCAATGATCCGGACACGGGTTCCGGCGTGGGCCGGGCGGTACGCGGACCGTCCGGGACGATGAGGACTCGGGAACGGAGGCGCAGCGTGCACGAACGGGTTCGAATCGACGTGCGCGCGTGCGCGGCGAACCTCGCGCGCACGTGCGTCGCCCTCGCCGTCGCGGCGGGGCTCCCGTGGGCATCGGCCCAGGCGTTCGACCCCGAGCCCGGCAGCGAGCTCCTGGCCACCGACGCGGGGGGCCAGCGCTTCGTCGGTTTCGGAACGGTCGACGCCGACGGCGTGCGGCTCGAGCTTCAGGGTCCCGCCCAGGAGCTGCGGATCGTGCTGATCGCCCCGGACGGCTCGTCGACGACGTACCGCGCCGCGTGGCGCGCCGGTCGCCTCCTCGTCTCCGGGGCCGACCTGCCCGAGGAGGAGGGGACGGGGGAGCCGGACGAGGGACCGGCGAACGGAGCCGATCTGGCCGACCTGCTCGCGACGGGCGGACGTGGGCTCTGGGTCGCCGTGGACGGCGCGGAGGCGAGCCTCGTCGCTCCGTCGGACGACGCCGACCGGGCCCGAGCCGAACCGGACGTCGACGGGGAACCGGGCGGCCCGGACCCCGACGCGCCCGACGCCGACGTCCCCGACCCGGACGTCGCACCGGACGACGATCCGCGCCTGCCGCTCCCTCCGCGCCTGCCGGAGATCGACCGGCCGGACGCGGGCCCGCTGTTCGGGGACCCCGACGCCGACGAGGACCCGGACGACGCGTCGGACGCCGACGCGGACGACGAAGCTGAGGACGAAGCGGTCGACGAAGAGGACCCCGAAGAGGACGCCGAAGATCCGCTCCCGGACCTGCCGGGTCTCCCGTGACGCGCGGCGAGCTGCTCCTGATCGAGGACGACGCCAGCCTACGCGAACTTCTCGTGCAGGAGCTCACGACGGCCGGGTACGGGGTGCGCGCGGTCCCGGACGGCACGGCCGGACTGGAAGCGGCGATCGACCACGCCTTCGACCTGGTGCTCCTCGACCTGAACCTTCCGGACGTCGACGGCCTCGAGGTCGCGGAGCGCCTGCGCGACGACGGCCTGCCGATCCTGATGCTGACGGCACGACGCGAGGTCGACGACCGGATCGCGGGGCTGTACGCCGGCGCGCGGGACTACCTGGTGAAGCCGTTCGACGTGCGCGAGCTGCTCGCGCGCGTGCACGCCCAACTGCGGGAGGGGACCGGCGCGACCGAGCTTCGTCACGGGGCGTTCCGGTACGAGCCGGACACGCGTACGGTGCACGGTCCGGCCGGGGCCGTCGTGCTGCCCGAACGGGAGGGGGAGGTCCTGCACCGCTTGCTGGCGCACCCCGGTCGGGTCTTCTCGGTCGACGAGCTCGAACGGCGCCTCTACGGACCGGACCTGCCGGGGTCGAACACGGTGCAGGTCTACGTCTCGGGCCTGCGCCGCAAGCTGCGCGGGCTCGGGGCCGACGACCCGATCCGAACGGTCCGCGGCAAGGGCTACACGGTCGCGTGAGCGGGTCGCGGTGCTGCTGAGGGACCGGCTCACGGCCTGGGTGGTGGGCGGCGTCGCCGTCACCGTCGCGGCGTTCGGCGTGGCGACGGACGCGGCGTTCGGCGCCTTCCTGGAGCGGCAGGCGCGCGAGACGGCGGAGCGGGAGGCGCGCCGCGCTCAGGAGATCGTCGAGGCCGGCCGGCCGGGCGACGCCTTCCTCGCGAGCGTCGGCGACGTGCGGCTGCAGTTCGTCGGACGCGACGGGAACGTCCGGCTTCCCGGCCCGTCGCAGGCGCCCCTGCCGGAGGCGGGTCCGGGCGCCGTGGTGGAGCGCCCGCTGTCCGACATGGACGGTCGCTGGGCGGTCGCGGCGGCCCCCTGGCGCACGCCCGCCGGCACCGACGCCGGCACCGTGCGCGTGGCCGTCTCGATGCGGCCCGCCGACCGCGACCGGGAGGCGCTGCGGCGCGTGCTGCTCGCCGCCGGCGTGCTCACGATCGTCGCGTCGGGCGCCGCGGGCGCCTGGAGCGTCCGGCGCGGCCTCCGTCCGCTCGGCACGTTGGCGCGGGCGGCCGACGCCGTCGATCCCGCCGATCCTCGGCCGGTGGCGTACCGGGGACCCGACGACGAGGTGGCCCGACTCGCGGACGGACTGAATCGCGCTCTGGACGGCATCCGGAAGCGGCGCGACGCCGAGCGGGAACGGCTTGCGGACGTGGCCCACGAGCTCGCGGCCCCGGTCACCGTCGTCGCGGCCCGGCTGCGGCGCCTGGCGGAAGGGCGCGACGCGGCGGTGTCCGAGCCGGACCGGAGGGGACTCGAGGCGGCGCAGGCGGCGGCCGACGACCTGCTCCACGCCTCCAATGATCTGTTGACGCTGGCCCGCGGCGACCTGGACGAACGCCTCGCCTGGGAGGTGCGGGACGTGGGCGAATCGGTCCGCGACGCGGCCGGCGGCTGGGGCGGAGTCCGCGTCGAGGTCGCTGCGGACGACGACCTCCGAGCGCTCATCGATCCGGTGCGGCTGCGGCAGGTGGTCCGCAACCTGGTGCGCAACGCGGTCAAGGCCGCGGACGCGGAGGAGGGGGTGCGCGTCCACGTGGCGCGCGCCGGCGAGGAGGTGGCGTTGCGGGTCGAGGACGACGGCCCGGGGCTCGACGCGGCGGCGCGCGACGCGATCTTCGGTCGCTACGTCGCCGGGAGCGGCGGAACGGGTCTTGGGCTGGCGGTGGTCCGTCGCCTGGTCGATGCCATGGGCGGGACCGTCCGGGCCGAAGCGCGCGGCGGCCCGGGGGTCCATGGAGCGATCTTCGAGGTACGCCTGCCCTCCGCCGAGCGGGCGTTCGGGGCCGACCCGCACCTGGACGGGCCGTGACCCGCATTCACGCTGCGACGCGGATCCGCGGTCGACGGGCGTGCGGTCAGAGGTGGAAGCCGAACAGGTTCCAGTGCACGATCTGGATCGCGAGCGATACGGCCGACACGGCAGCGAGCAGCGACCAGCCCCGGTCCGCCGGCCGCCCGGCGCTGCGCCAGAGGGCGTAGCCGGTCGCGAGGGCCGTGAGCGGCGTCGCCAGCAGCAGCACCGAGCCGAGCACGAGCACCGACGCCATCGGCAGCGTGAGCCCGTAGACCAGCGCCAGCGGGGCCAGCCCGACCAGGATCAGCGACGCGCCGAACAGCACGACCAGCGTCGCGGTCGCCTGCGCCGTGGTCCGGACCCAGCGCGGACCGCCGGGCAGCTCGCCGGTGCGGCGGCGGTAGCGCCGCAGGCCGATCGGCCAGAAGATCACCACCACCAGCGACGCCAGGAAGGCGACGCCGAGCACCGCCAGGAAGGTGGTCGGCGCGTCGAGGCCCCGGAGCGGACGATGGACGAACATCGGGGCGTCGGACAGGTGCAGCGCGACCACCTCGCCGCCCTCCCGCACGAACGTCGCCCGCCCTCCGGAGACCGGCTCGACGAACAGGTCGGCCCCGGCCGCCTCGAAGCGGGTCAGTTCTCCGGTCGGCAGCGGCATCAGCACATCGTCCCCGTCCGCGAGGACCGGCAGCAGCCCGCTGAGCACCGCGAGGAGCTTGCCGACGGTGGCGTCGCTGCGGCGCGAGGAACCGTACAGGTCGGCGTAGCTCTCGGCGTCGGTGGCGACCGGGTCGGCGTCGGCCGCGATCGCGGCGACCGGGTCGTCCGCCGCGTCGCCCGCCAGCGCCCGCAGGAACGTCACGCGCAACTCCTCCCGGAAGGCGCCGCCGGTGGTGGCGTTCGTCAGCACCACCAGCGCCGCGTCCCGTTCCGGAACCAGCAGCCAGAGGGCGTGGGAGGCGAGCGTGTCGCCCAGGTGGTGCACCGTGCGCATCCCGAACGACTCGGAGATCCAGAGGCCGTGCGCCACCCCCGAGACGCCGTCCGGATGCATGTGGAGCGGTTCGAGCATCGTGGCGGTGGACGGTGGACTCAGGATCCGACCGCCGCCGAGCGCCTCGGGCGCCGCCCCGTCGTTGAGGAGGGCGGCCGCGAAGCGCGCCAGGTCGCGCGCGCCGGCGGTCGCACCGCCGGCCGGCACGAGCGGCACCAGTTCCGTCGCGACGCGCGCGAAGCCGTCGTCGGTCGGGACGTGGGGATGGGCCAGGTCCGGACCGGCGGGCGGCTGCCGCAGCGAGGTCGCCCGCATCCCCAGCGGATCCAGGATCCGCTCCTGGACGTAGGCGTCGAACGCCGTACCGGACGTTTCCTCGACCACCAGCCCCGCCAACGCGGCGCCCCAGTTGCTGTACGTCGGTTCGCTGCCGACCGGACGCTGCAGCGCGGGCGTGGTCGCCTCGAGCTCCTCGCGCAGCGGCCGGAGCCGCTCCTCGTCGAGGGCCAGGAGCCCGATCAAGGGCCGGTCCTCGAACCCCGCGTCGTGCGCGAACAGGTGGCGAATCCGGATCGCCTCCGGATCCTCGCCCGGGAGCGGCAGGTCGAGGTACCGCACGACCGGTGCGTCGCGGTCCACGTCGCCGTCCTCGATCCGCGTCGCGAGCGCCGCGAAGGTCAGGATCTTCGTGACCGATCCGATCGAGAAGGCGGTGTCGGCCCCGACCGCCCGGCCCGACTCGGCGTCGGCGACGCCGTACCCGGCGGCATGCACGATCTCCCCGTCCATCACGACCGCCACGGCCGCGCCCGTCACGTCGTGGGCGTCGAGCAGGCGGGCGGCCTCGGCGTCGACGGTGGCCGCGACGCGGGCGGCGTCACCCTGGGCGACGGCGCCGGTCGCGAACGCGAAGAGCGCCGCCAGCAAGGCGGCGCAGAAGGAACGGGTGAAGCGGCGTGGACCCGGCACCGAACGACCTCCTCGCGCGTGCGGCCGTGCCGGCCGAACGCGGTTCGGGGCCGAGCGTAGCAAGCGGGCCGCCGTCGGCGCGCGCACGGCGCCTGGTGGGGTCACGGAGCCGCCGCGTCGCGCAGCGTGTCGCCCAGCACGTTGATCGCGAGGACCAGCACGAGCAGCGTCAGCCCGGGCAGGGTGGCGATCCACCAGGCGACGGCGAGGAACACCTGCCCGCCGGCGAGGATCCCGCCGAGGGTCGGGGTCGGCGGGGGGACGCCCAGCCCGAGGAAGCTGAGGCCGGCCTCGGCCAGGACCAGCGCGCCGAACTGCAGCGTGCCGTCGACGAGCATCAGCGGCGCGACGTTCGGGAGCACGTGCCGGACCAGCTTGCCGGGCGTGCGGACGCCGAGGGCGTGCGCCGCCTGGACGAACTCCTCGTTGCGCAGTTCGAACGTCTTGGCCCGCACCAGCTTCGCGAACGACACCCAGCCGGTCAGGCCCAGCGTGAGGATCAGCACCGTCGTCGAGGCGCCGAGCGCGCCGATCACCGCGATCGCGAGCAGGATGAAGGGAAGCGTCATCAGCGTCTCGGTCGCGCCGGTCACGACCGAGTCGACGGCGCCGCCGAACCAGCCGGCGAGCAGTCCGAGCGTGGTGCCCACCACGACCGCGATCGAGAGCGCCGCGGCGCCCACCAGGACCGACGCGCGCAGGCCGTGCAGCAGGCGGGCGGTCAGGTCGCGCCCGAGCTCGTCGGTGCCGAGCAGGTAGAACGCGCCCGAAGCGGAGGTGGTGCCGGGCGGCGCGAGGGTGGCGCGCAGGTCCTGCGCCGTCGGCGAGACCGGGTAGAGCGGCGCGAGCAGGGCGGCCGCGAGCACCGGGACCAGCACCACGAGCGCCGCCTTGGTGCGGGGGTTGCGCCACCAGCGCTGCAGCGTCCGACCCCTCACGCGATGCTCACCTTCGGGTTGAGCCAGGCGTACGAAAGGTCGACCAGCGTGTTCACCGCGATCAGGATGAGGGCGACGAGGAACACGCCCGCCTCGACGATCGGGTAGTCGCGCGCGTAGACGGCGTTCACCAGCAGCCGACCGAGGCCCGGATAGGCGAACACCTGTTCCGTGATCACGCTGCCTCCGATGACGAACCGCATCTGCAGGCCGATCTGCGTCACGACCGGGATCATCGCGTTGCGGAAGGCGTGCTTCCAGACCACGACCCGCCTCAACTGTCCCTTCGAGGTGGCGGTGCGGACGTACGGACGGTCGAGCACTTCGAGCATGCTCGTACGGGTGACGCGTACCAGCCCCCCGAGCAGGAAGAGCGTGAGGGTGCCGACCGGCAGGACCAGGTGCCGCCAGGTGCCCGAACCGGACGACGGCAGCCAGCGCAGCTCGACCGCGAACAGCAGGATGCTCATCACCCCAACCCAGAACACCGGCGTCGACTGGCCGACCAACGCCAGCGAGGTGATGACCGTGTCCCAGGGCGTGTTCCGGCGCAGTGCGGTGAGCACGCCGAGCGGCACGCCGATCAGGACGGCGGCGGCGACCGCCAGACCGGCGAGGGCGAGGGTGGCGGGCAGTCGCTGCGCCACCAGCTCGAGCGCCGGATCGCGAAGCTGGATCGAGGCGCCGAAGTCGAGCCGCACGGCGTGGGACAGGAAGCGGACGTACCGCACGGGGAGCGGATCGTCGAGCCCCATCGCGGTCCGGAAGCGCGCCACCTCGGCCGCGGAGGTCTCGGGCGGGAGGAGCAACCGGACCGGATCGCCGGAGAGGTTCACCATCGCGAACACCAGCAGCGAGAGGCCGAACAGCACGGCGACGCTGAGCAGCAGGCGACGGGTCAGGTAGGCGAACACGGCGGACAGCCTATCCCGCGCGGCGCCTGCGCCTCACGCCCTTTCGCCCTGGGGCCGCGTACGATGGGTCGGCGCGACGTCGCCCCTCCGGAGGGGTCCGTCGCACCCCCGCCCTCCGTACCGAAAGGAAGGAACCGATGCACCTACCTCTTCGCCCCCGACTCCTCGCGGTCGTCGCCGCGCTTCTGCTCGCGGCCAGCGCCGCGGCGCAGAACGTGGTCGTCATGCAGTCCGCCGACGCCGCCACCCTCGACCCCACCCTGAACCGTGAGACCCCCACCTTCAACGTGCTCATCAACGTCTTCGACGCGCTGCTCGACAAGGAGGCGGAGGGCGGCTACGCTCCCGGTCTGGCCGAGTCGTGGGAGGCGGTCGACGAGACCACCTGGCGCTTCGAGCTCCGGGACGACGTCCTCTTTCACGACGACACGCCGTTCACGGCCGAGGCGGTCGCGTTCACCGTGGCCCGGATCCTGGACGAGGAGACCGGCTCCGCCATCCGTGGCGGCTTCGATTTCATCGAGGAGGTCGAGGTGCACGGGGATCACGAACTGACCCTCCGCACCACCCGCCCGATGCCGCTCGCGGAGCACCACTTCAGCGAGCTGCTGATCGTGCCGCCGCACGCCTTCGACGGCGACGGCGCGGCCGAACGGTTCGGCCGGAATCCGATCGGGACCGGCGCCTTCCGCTTCGTCTCCTGGCAGCGCGACGTCGAGCTGCGGCTCGAGGCGTTCGAGGACCACTGGCGCGGCGCTCCGGCGGTCGACGGACTGACCTTCCGCCCCGCCCCGGAGGCGGTCACCCGCGTCTCGGCCCTGCAGGCGGGCGAAGCGCACGTCGCCGCGCAGATTCCGCCCTCCCTCGCGCCGGTCCTCGAAGCGGCGCCGGACGTGTCGCTGAAGGCGGTCGACGGCGCCCGCGCCATCTACGTCGGCATCAACTCGGTCGCCGGAAACGAAGCCCTCCAGGACCCGCGCGTGCGGCGCGCCCTGAACCTGGCGGTCGACGTCGAAGGGATCGTCGAAGGGATCCTGGACGGTCGCGGCACGCCCACCACCACGCTGCTGACCGAGGTCGACTTCGGCTACGACCCGGCGTTCGAGCCGTTCCCGTACGACCCCGACGCGGCCCGCACGCTGCTCGCGGAGGCCGGCCACGCCAGCGGCCTCGAACTGACGCTGCAGAGCCCGAACGGCCGCTACGTCGGCGACGCCGCCGTGGCCCAGGCGGTCGCCGAACAGCTCGGCGCCGTCGGCATCGACGTGAACCTCGAGATTCGCGAGTACGGCGCCTACGTCGGCGACCTGTTCAGCGGCAATGCACCCGACCTGTACCTGATCGGCTGGGGCAACGCGCCACTGGACGCCGATTTCATCCTGCCGTCGCTGCTCCGCACCGACGAGCTCCTCTCCTACACCTCCGACCCCGACCTCGACGCCTTCCTCGACGCCGGCCGCGGCACCGTCGACCGCGACGCGCGCCTCGAGGCGTACCGCGGCGCGCTCGAGCTCATGACGGAACGGGCGTACGCGATCTACCTGTACAAGCCGCAGGACCTGTACGGCGTGTCGGACGCGATCGACTGGGAGCCGCGCACCGACGAGCGGCTGTGGATGATCGACGTCGCCCCGCGGTGAGCGAGGACCGGCTCTCGAGCGAGGTCTACGCTCAGGCGGTCGACCGGCTGCGGCGCTTGGTGGCGTCGCCGTCGGTCGCCGCTGACGGGCGGGCCATTCCCGAGACCGCCGAGGCGGTCGCCGGCATCCTTCGTGAGGACGGGTTCGACCCCGTCCTCCACGACACCGGCGGAGCGCCGGTGGTCCACGCCCGCCACGAGGTGCCGGGCGCCCCGACGCTGCTCCTCTACAACCACTACGACGTCCAGCCCGAAGACCCTGTCGAAGCGTGGGACTCCCCTCCGTTCGAGCTCACCGAACGGGACGGCGCGCTCTACGGCCGCGGCGCGGCCGACGACAAGGGCGAGCTGGTCTCCCGCCTGGCGGCGTTCCGGACGTTCCGCGAGCGGCACGGAGCGCTTCCGTTCGGCGTCGCCTTCCTGATCGAGGGCGAGGAGGAGATCGGCAGCCCCCACCTGCCGGAGTACGTCCGCACGCACCGGGACGCCTTGCGGGCCGACGGGTGCCTCTGGGAGTTCGGCGGCGTCGACGCCTCGGAGCGTCCCGTCAGCTTCGCCGGCATGAAGGGGATCGTCACCGTCGAGCTGCACGTCCGTACCGCCGACCGCGACCTGCACTCGAGCTTCGGCTCCGTCGCCGACGACGCCGCCTGGCGCATGAGCGCCGCCGTCGCCAGCCTCCGCGACGCCGACGGCACCGTCGCGATCGAAGGGTTCCGCGACGGCATCGAGGCGCCCGACGCCGCGCTGCTCGCGCACGTCGACGCGCTTCCCGACGAGGAGGTGGAGCTGGCGCGGACGTTCGGCATCGAACGGTGGCAGGGCGGCCTCGCCGGCGCCGCCTGGAAGCGGGCGCTGTACCTCGAGCCGACCCTGAACGTGAACGGCATCCACGCCGGCTACGGCGGCGAGGGCGCCAAGACGGTGCTTCCGTGCGAAGCGACCGCCAAGCTCGACTTGCGGTTGGTGCCGGGTCAGGACCCCGTCGCGGTGCGCGACGCGATCCGGCGGCACCTCGACCGGCACGGGTTCCAGGACGTGCGGGTGATCCCGCTGCAGCACGCCGAGCCGGCCGCGCGCTCCGACCTGAGCGACCCGTTCTTCGCGCACGCCGTGCGGGCCCTCGAGGAGACGTACGGCGTTCCGCCGGCGCTGCAGCCGAACAGCCCCGGTTCCGGGCCGGCGCACCCGTTCGTGCACGACCTCGGCGTGCCGATCGTCGGGATCGGTTGCGGTTATCCCGGCAGCCGGATCCACGGACCGAACGAGCACCTGCGGACCCGCGACCTGCATCGCGGCACGCTCGCCACCGTCCGCTTCCTGGAGCTCTGGTCGGGCGTCCGGACCTGACCCGACGCGGCCCGCGCCGCGCGTAAGAACCCGGGGAGCGCCCCTCGGGCATGCTCTCGATCCTAGAGGGGGAGGACCCGCGCCGCACGGCGGTGGACGGGCTCCCCCCACGGAACCGCGAGCCTCGCGGAAGGAGCGTGCCGCGTGCAGTGGCGCTGGAACGACGAACCCCTCTTCGACGACGTCCCGATCGACGGGTCCCGCTGCCCGGTCTGGACCCGGGTCGCGGACGCGCTCGCCCGGCGCTGGCCGGACGCGTGGGCCGACGTCGTGTTGGACGGCCCCACCGGCCTGCGCGGCATCGAACTCGCCTCCGGACCCGACGGCGTCCGCCCCGCCTGGATTCCGGCCGCGCCCGACTGCGGCGCGGTGGCCGATTGCTTCGCGGACGGCGCGCCGGTCCGGGTCGACGCGCCGAGCGGCACGGACGGCGGGATGGTCGTGCTCGGGATCGCCTGTCCCGGCGGTGTCCGCAAGGCGATCCGCGTCGCGCGTCCCGGGCCGATCCCGGACGCCGACCTGACCGAAGGGATCCGCCTGGCGGAAGGGGTCGCCGGTCGCCTCCGCGAGCGGCACGCCACGATCCAAGCCCGCCTGTCCGCGGACCTGGCCGAGCTACCGATGGTCGCCGACGGCAGCCAGTCGGTCGCGGCCGCGGCGCTCGGCCGCCTGACGGACGCGGTCGGCGCCAGCGCCGGCGCGTTGCTGGTCGACCGGGGCGGACGTCTGCACGTCCTGGCCGACGTCGGCGCGGGCGCGATCGCCCGCCGCGAAGCGCTCGCGTCCGGCCTTCCACGCGGGACCGGCCTGGCGTGGCGCGCGCTGCTGGACGACGTGCCCGTGTTCGCTTCGCCGTACGCCGATTCCGGCGCCGCACTGCCCGACCTGCCGATCGATCCGCACGTGTCGGTCACGCCGATCGGTCGCCGCGACGCGCCGCGCTGGGTCCTGGCGCTGTCGTTCCCGGAAGCGGAACCGCCGTACGGCGGCGACCTGGCCCTGATCCGCGGCGTCGCGCCGGTGCTGGCGACCGCGCTCGAGCGGGCGGCCACGATCGAGGCGGAGGAGCGCATGATCTCGCTCCAGGAGCGCCTGCCGGACCTGCCGACCCAGGCGCTCCACCCGCTGCTGCTCGAGACCGCGATCGAGTCGGTCCCCGGCGCCGACGCGGGGGCGCTCCTGGCGCGCGAGGCGGAGGGCGACGCCTTCGTCTTCCGGGCCACGCTCGGCTACGACCTCGGCGCGCTCGACGATCTGCGGGTCGGCGACGCCGAAGCGCGCGCCTGGTACGACCCCGAGGGCGCGACCTGGGGCGAGGCCGCTCCACGGGTCCTGGCGACCCAGGGGGGGCGGTACCTGCGCATGGCGCGCCGCATCGGCCTCGGTCGCGAGGCGGGGCTCGACGCGTCGTTGGGACGGGTGCGCGCCGACCTCACCGTTCCGGTCCGGGTCGGCACCTCGGTCGACGCGCTCCTGGTGCTGCACTCCGCGACCCGGGCCACGGCGTTCGGGCGCGACTCGGTGCGGATGGCGCGCCAGTGGTCGCTGACCGCCCGCACCCTGCTGCGCGTCGCGCACGACCGCGACCGCGCCCGCCGCGACGCGGTCACCGACGCGCTCACCGGCCTTCTGAACCGTCGCGGCGCCGAGATGGAGCTGCACCGCGCGCTCGCGCGCGCCGAACGCGCCGACCAACCGGTGGCGGTGGTCGTGATCGACCTCGGCGCCTTCAAGGCGATCAACGATCGGTTCGGACACGCCGCCGGCGATCGGGCGCTGAACGCCGCAGCCGACGCGCTCCGCCGGACGGTGCGGGCCGGGGACGTCGTGGCCCGCTGGGGCGGGGACGAGTTCCTGGCCATCCTTCCGCAGCAGGGCCATCACGACGCCTCCCGGACCGGACGCCGGATCGCGGAGGCGCTGGCCACGGTGCGCGAAGGCGGCCGACGCCTCGTCGCGCACGTCGGGATCGCGTCGTTCCCGACCGACGCCCTCGCGGCCGACCAGCTCCTGCGCCTGGCCGACCGCCGCATGTACCGCGAGAAGCATGGCCGGGACGGCGCGAAGGCGCCCGAAGCGGTCCGCGGCTGAACCGCGCCTCGGTTCAGCGCTCGGGGGACGCTCCGGATCGCGTCGCGGACCGGCGCTCCTGCTTGGCTCGGTACATCGCGGCGTCGGCCGCGCGCATCAACGCTTCACCGTCGCCGCCGTCGTCCGGATGGAGGGCGAAGCCGACGCTGGCGCGGGGCCGGAGCCGGACCCCGTGCGCGTCGAGCGGCCGCTCCACGGCCGCACGAAGCTTGCGTTCGACGGTCTCGGCCGCCTCGGAGCCCGACACGTCGGCGAGGACCACCGCGAACTCGTCGCCGCCCAGACGGGCGACCGTGTCCTCCTCCCGGACGCCCTCCTGCAGGCGCCCCGCCACGGCGGTCAGCAGCGCGTCGCCCAGCGCGTGTCCGTAACGGTCGTTCACGGCTTTGAAGGCGTCCAGATCGACGTACACCAGCGCGACGCGTCCGTTCCTGCGGCGCGCGTGCTTGAGCGCCTGTGCGAGTCGGTCCTGGAACAGGCGCCGGTTCGGCAGGTCGGTGAGCGGATCGTGATCGGCGAGGTGCCGGTAGCGGGCCCGTTCGGTCCGCAGGGAGCGTTCCAGCTCGAGGCGCTGCAGCGCGATCCCGACCTGGGCCGTCAGCAGCTCCGCGACCTCGATCGCGTCCGGACCGAACGCCTCTCGGTCGCGGAAGTTGTCCAGGTTCAGGTAGCCCCGGAGCCGGCCCGCCGTCTCGATCGGTACGCTGAGCGTCATCTTGATCCGGTCGAGGTTCCCCGCGTGGGCGAACCGTGCGAGCTTCTCCGGACTCAACCGCCCCTCGGTGTCGTGGACGTGGATGCGCACCACCCGCGGCGGGTCGCTGCGCCCCAACTCGGCGGGCGTGAGCGGAATCGAGCGCAAGACCTCGAGGTCGAAGCCCTGCGCGGCCACGAAGCGGTAGCGCTCCTCCTGCTCGTTCCAGAACACCATGCTGCCCGCCTCGGCGTCCGGCACGACCGCGATCGCGCGTTCCATCAGGAACGGGTAGAAGTCCTCGCCGAGGGAGGCGGCCAACATCTCGTTGGTGGTCTCGATCAGGGTGCGGCGCAGGGTCGCCTGTCGCTGCAGGTCGCGCCGGTCGGCGACGCGACGGGTGACGTCGCGGCAGGCGAGGACCGCGCCGCCGCCCGTGTCGTCCGGGAGGGTGCGGCAGGAGACGTCGAGCCACGAGTCGCGCCCGTCGGGCCGCGCGCCGCGCAGTTCGACCGGGCGTCGTGCGCCCTCCGCGAGCATCCGTTCGACCGTCGCCTCGGCGCTGGGGTCGAACAGCGACGCGACCGGCATGCCGATCGCGTCGTCGGGGTCGAGGCCCAGGACCGTGCGGAGGCTGGGGGTCACGAAGTCGATCGTGCCGTCCGGACCGGCGCGGACCACCACGTCGTGAAGCGCGTCGGTCACCTGCCGCAGCGTCGCCGTCCGGGTGCGCATCCGTTCGTGCAGCTCGCGTCGCTCGGTGACGTCCGAGACGTAGCCGTGCCAGAGGACGCCGCCGTCCTCCTCGCGCCGCGGGGTCGCCTGTCCGGCCAGCCAGCGCACCGTGCCGTCTCCGTGCACCACGCGGAACTCGTGGCGCCACGGCGCGAGGTCGCGGGCGGAGCGTTCGACCGAGTCGCGGTAGGGGCCGAGATCGTCCGGGTGGACCCGCTTCAGGACCTCGCCGACGTCGCCGGTGGCGTGACCGGCGGGAACGTCGAACAGCTCCTCGATGCGCCCGCTCGCGTACGGGACCGAGTAGCTTCCGTCGGGCCCGCGCCGGAACAGGTAGACGGCGCCCGGCAGCAGGTCGGCGACCTCCGCCAGCCGCTCCGGGATGGCGCTCCGTTCCGCTGCGGGCGCGTCCGGGGCCGGAGCGCGTGCGGTCGATTCCCGTTCGTTCGGCATGGTCGTCCGCAGTCTACGGCGTACGGGCTCGAGCGTCGCGGGAACCCCGTGACGTACTCTGTCGGCCGATGACGACGGAACCGAACGATCTGCTCGCGAGCTTCGACCGCCACGAACGCCGGGGACCGGCGCTGCCGCCGGTGCGGGTCGAGCGCACGGCGCGCACGATCCGGCACCTCGAGCCGGACGGCGGCGCCTGGATCGTCTGGTCCGACCTGGCCGGCGCGCCCGACCCGGACGCGGTCATCGCGGCGGAGCGCGACCGCTTCGCGCGCCTGGGCCGAGCGGTGGAGTGGAAGACGTACGCGCACGACCGGCCGTCCGACCTGGGGGCGCGGCTGCGCGCCGCCGGCTTCGTGCCGGAGGAACCGGAGACGCTCCTCCTCGCGCCCGCCCACGTCGTCGTCGCGGCCACGGTCGCGACGGACACGGCGCCGGGCGTCCGGCTCCGCCGCGTCGCACCGGACCACGAGGACGACCTGGCGGCGTACCGGGCGGTGCACGAGGCGGTCTGGCCGGAGCACGCCGCCAGCGTCGTGGGGCGCCTGCGGGGTCTGCACGACGCCGACCCGGGGGCGGCGGCCGGTTGGGTGGCGTGGGTCGACGATCGCCCGGTCGCGACCGGCACCATGGCCCGTACGCCCGGAAGTCCGTTCGCGACCCTGCTGGCCGGAGCGACCGTGCCCGAGGCGCGCGGCTCGGGCCTCTACCGCCGCCTGCTGCACGCCCGGGCGCGCCACGCGCTCCGGCTCGGCGCGCGCTGGCTGGCGGTCGACGCCGGTCCGATGAGCCGACCGATCCTGGAACGTCTCGGGTTCCACGACCACGGCCGCACGACGCCGTACCGGTTCGTCCCGGACCGTCGGGTAGATTGACCGGATGACGAGCCGTGCCGCGCGCCGAACCGCCGCCGCGGGCGGTGCCGGTGTGGCGGTGCTGCTGACGTTGGCGCACGCCACGAACGACGCCTTCGCGAACATCCTGCCCGTACTGTTGCCGACGCTCCAGGCCCGCTTCGGCCTGGGCGAGGCGGCGCTGGCCGGGTTCGTCGCCCTGATCTCGTTCTCGAGCAACGTGCTGCAGGCGTTCGCCGGAGCCCTCGCCGACCGTTGGGGCCGACGCCGCACGGCCGCGCTGGGACTGATCGTCGGTTCGGCGCTGATGAGCCTGCTTCCGGTCGTGCCCACCGTCTGGGCGCTCTTCCTGGTGCTCGCCATCGGCGGGCTCGGGTCGGCGATCTTCCATCCCGCGGCCGCGTCGATGGCGCGTCAGGCCGGGGGGCGGCGCAAGGG
>SLSQ01000058.1 GCA_007130355.1 Trueperaceae bacterium | reverse complement strand
GTCCCCTTTCGGAGGTGGGGGTTCGGACCGTTCGTGGTTCGGGAGTCGGGTCCGAGAGGAAGAGGCGGAGGGTCGTCGGGCGGATCGGATGAATGCGCGGGTCGGACCCGCAGCGCGTCGGTGGCGAACGCCCCGTGCGCGACTGGGGGCAATCTAGGGTTCGGGGCGTGATGGCCGCGTTAGGACCGGTGTCGCCCGTGCGCATCGCGTCCGCCCGCCGCAGGCGTTAGAATCTTCCGGGTCCCGAACGATGTGCATAACGCCCACGTAACGCTGCGCCGCACGGTGCGTAACGGTGCGGACGCGGAGGCGCGGACCCGAGGAGGCGAATGAGTCGAGCGAACGCTGCAGGAACCGAGTCCCACCGAGCGACCGTCGCTCGACTCTCGCTGTACGGCCCCGCCCGGCTCGACGTCGGCGGGCGCACGGTGCGGCTGCAGCGCAAGGGGCTCGCGCTCCTGTACGTGCTGGCGCTCGACGGGCCCACCCGGCGGGAGCGGATGGCCGACCTCCTGTGGGGGCACGGGCAGGCGCTTCGCAACCTGCGGGTCGAGCTGCACGGCCTCCGCAAGGCGCTCGCCGCGTACGGGATCGCCGCCTTCGACCGCGCCGAGGACCCGTTGGTCCTGCCGCCCACGATCCGGATCGACCGGACCGAACGGCCGGGCGAGGCGCTCGAGGGGCTCGAGGACCTCTCCGGCGAGTTCCACGCCTGGCTCGAGGGACACCGCACGGTGCTGCAGGCGAGCGACGGGGACGCGCCGGTGTTCACCGAGGTGGTCGCCGCGCTGGCCGACGAGGTGCGCGTTCCGTACGTACTGATCCTCGAGGGGCTGCCGTTCGCCGGTCGGGTCGACCTGGCGCGCACGCTCGCCGCGCGGATGGACCTGCCGTTCCGGGAGGGGACCGACGCCTCCGGTCGCGGCCTTCGGTACGTGGCCGAGGGGACCACCTTCACGCGCGAGCTGGTCGACCGGATCGCCGCCGACCGGATGGGCCTCTGGGTGATCGAGCGACCGGCGTTCGGCGAGGATCCGTTCCTGGTGCTGGCGCTGCGCGACGCGGTACCGGCCGAGCGCTTGCAGTACCTGCGGGTCGGGCCGCTCGGGTGGCACGAACTGCGGACGCAACGGTTGGCGCCGTTGCCGTTCGCCGAGGCGGCGCAGGTCTACCTGGCCAGCGGGGGCCTGGTCGGGTACGTCGACGAACTGCTCGCGATCCGGCCGGAGGACGGCTTCGGCGGGTACGTGCCGGTCCCCCGGCGGGTACGGGCCGGGTTCCAGATGGAGGCGCGCCGGCTCTCGATGGAGGCCCGCTTCGCGCTCGGCCGGCTCTCGGTCCATCCGGGCGCCGTGCCGGAGCCGCTCCTCGACGCGCTCGAGGTGGGCGACCACCTGCCCGAGCTCGAACGCCGCCGCTGGGTCCGCTTCGACGGGACCTGGTCGTTCGTCGACGACGCCGCCCGGACCCTGGCGTACGAGGACCTGCAGCCGGGGCAACGCCTGTTGACCCACCGGCGCGCGGCCGAGGTGCTCGCCGCCTCGGGCCAGGCCGGCCCCGCCCGCTACCACCGCTGGTGCGCCGACGGCCGTGACCGCACCGCCGACCCGTTCGAGTCGCTGCGGGAACCGGTGCCGCCGCCCTACGTCCGAGTTCGGGTCGAAGAGCCGTTCCGATCCGCCGAACCGATCGGGATGGCGGGCGACGTCGAGTGGGTGGAGGAGCGGGTCTGGATCCCGGCCGCCCCGACCGGCGTGCGGCTCGCCCGGGTCGGGTTCGACCTGCCCCGCCGCCCCTGCGTGGTGCGCCTGAGCGGCCGCGTCGAACGGTCCGCGCCGCTCGTGTCGAACGGGCGGCCGACCGCGATCGAGCTGTCGGCCGGCGCGCCGAACCTTCCGGCGCTGCGGCTGGTCGCCGGCCGCCACCACGGCTTCGCCCGGGACGGCACCTTCGAACTGGCGCTCGGTCGCGAGATCGACCTGCGCCTCTGGATCCCCGCGGGCGGCCGTCTGTCGCTGGGGACCAGCACCGCCGGACTGGTCGCGAACCTCGCGGTCGAGACGGCGCCCGCCGCGACCGATGCCGACCCCCTTCCGGCCGACGCCGCGGGGGCTCGCGACGCGAGCGGCGGCGACGACGATCTCGCGCTCGCCTGGAGTTCGCTTCCGTCCGGCGTCGCCCACGACCGGCCGCGCGACCTGACGCCCACGGGAGGCGTGAACTGACGCCGTCCCGACGCGGACGCCGTCGCCGTGCCCCCCGGATAGGATGCCCGCATGACCGACCCGACCCCGGCCGGTCCCGGCCTGGCCGAACGCGCCACCCAGCGCGTCGGCCTGTTCGTGGACACCCAGAACCTCTACTACGCCGCCCGTGACGGGCACGGAGCGGCCGTCGACTACGCGCGCCTGATGGAGTTCGCCGCCCGCGGCCGGCAGCTGAGGCACGCGACCGCCTACGTCGTCGAGCGCGAGGGCGAACGGACCGCCTACGGCTTCGTTACCAAGCTCTCCGCCCTCGGCTACCGCGTCCGGCGCCGGCTGCTGCGCGTGCACCGGGCCGACGATGACGGTCGCCTGGTGCTCGACGGCGACTGGGACATGGGCATCGTCGCCGACCTGGTGCGGGCTTGGGACCACCTGGACGTGATCTGCCTCGCCAGCGGCGACGGCGACTTCGTCCCGATGCTGCGGCTGGCGCAGGAGCGCGGGGTGCGGGTCGAGGTGCTCGCCTTCCGCGCGACCACCAGCCAGGAGCTGATCGACCTCGTCGACCGGTTCGACGACCTGGCCGAGGTCGAGGGGGCGTTCGTCGGCGGTTGACGTATGCGCATGTGTACGACGAGGTGCATCGTGCGGACGAACATCGACCTGGACGACGCGCTGGTGGCCGAGGCGTTCCGGTACGCGAACGTCACGACCAAGAAGGACCTGATGCACCTCGCGCTGCGCGAGTTCGTCGAACGACGCACCCGCAAGGACATGCGCGACCTGCGCGGCCGCATCCGCTTCGCGGACGGATCCGACCACAAGGCGCTGCGGGACGATCCGTCCCCTTGATCCTGGTCGACACCTCCGTCTGGATCGCCTACCTGAACGGGCGCGACACGCACGCGGCGGCAGCGCTGCACGAACTGCTCGACGCGGACGCGAACGCGGCGCTAGCGACGCCCGCGATCGGCGAGCTGCTGCAAGGGGCGCGCGACGGGTTGAGCGCTACGCGTCCTCGATCCGCTCCGTCAGCAACCGCCGCACCGCCTGCGGATCGGCCGCCCCGCCGCTCGCCTTCATCACCCGGCCCAGCAGCGCGTTGATCGCCTTCGGTTCGGCGCGGGCGCTGGCGACGATGGCGGGGTTCTCGTCCATGACGGTACCGATCAGGTCGAGGAGCGCATCGTCGTCGCTGACCCGCGCCAGGTTCCGTTCCTCGACCAACCGGGCCGGGTCGGCGCCCGCGACCACCTCGGGCAACAGCTCCTTGGCGGCGGCGTGCGAGACGGTGCGGTCGTGCACCAGCGACAGCAGCGCGGCGAGACGCTCCGGGTCGGGCCGCGCCCGCGCGGCGTCGCGACCCGGGGCGCGGCCGTCGTCGCGCGCGGCGTCCCCCACGCCGTCGGTC
>SLSQ01000026.1 GCA_007130355.1 Trueperaceae bacterium | reverse complement strand
CCGGCGGCGGCCGACGTCGGTCCTCCTCCGCCCTCGGACCGATCGCCGCGCGCCCTCGCCCTCAGGCGTCCGGGTCGCGTCCCCCCGCGGCGTCCGGCCGCACGAAGCCGTACCGTTCCGCCTCGCGCACGCAGCTGACCCGGTCGCCGACGTCGAACTTGCGGTAGAGCGAGGCGACGTGGTCCTTGACCGTCTCGGCGCCGATCCCGAGCCGGTCGGCCACCTGCTTGTTCGTGAGCCCGGCGGCGAGGCCATCGAGCGTCTGCTGCTCGCGGCCGGTCAGCCGGGGCAGGTCGACGTGCGGCATCCAGTCGCGGTCCGGCTCGGCCACGATCCGGCCGAGCAGTTCGGCCAGCCGGGACGGGTCGGTCTCCTTCGACAGGTACGCCGTGGCGCCCGCCCGGCGGGCGGCGTGCACGACCGCCGGCTCGTCGTAGGTGGTGAGCATGGCGACCCGGACCGGCGGGTCGAGGGCCACCAGGCGGGCGCACGCTTCGATCCCGTCCATGCCGGGCATGCGGACGTCGAGGAGCGCGACCTCCGGACGCCGGGTCCGCGCCAGCTCGACGGCGTGGGCGCCGTTCTCCGCTTCGGCCACGACGTCGAATCCGCGCGCGCGCAGCGCGTGCGCCAGACCGACCCGGAAGAGCGGGTGGTCGTCGGCGATGAGCACGCGCGTGGCGGACTCCGGCCGGTCCCCGCCGCGCCCGTTCGGCGGCCGGGTCACGGGCTCCCCTCCGCCGTCGATCGTCCGTCCCCCAGGTAGGCGAGCAGCACCGTCCCGCCCGGGCCGGAGGCCTCGGACACCAGCCGGCCGCCGTGGGCCTCGAGGATCCCGCGCGCCACGTACAGGCCGAGCCCGCCGGTGCCGGACCGGAAGCGACCGCCGCCGTCCGCGCCGTCCGCTCCGTCCGGGGCGTCCGGCGTGGGCTGATCGTTGAACGGTCGCGCCAGCTGCTCCAGCGGGGCGGGCAGGCCCGGACCGTCGTCGGAGATCCGCAGCAGTCCGGGGCGCAGTTCGATCCGGACGCGGCTACGGGCGTAGCGGACGGCGTTTCCGACCAAGTTGTCGACCGCGCGCCCGATCAGGTCGGGATCGGCCACGACCGTGGCGTCGCCGTCGAGCTCGACGTGTACATTGCGCGCCCGGGCGGCGTCGCGACGGCGTGCCACCTGCGCCTCGACCAGGGGCCGAAGCTCGCTGGGCACGCGCTTGGGGCGCACCTCGCCCTGCTCGAATCGGTGCGCGTCGACCAGCTGCTGCACCAGCCGCCCGAGCGCCGCCGTCTCCGCCGTCGCCTCGTCCAGCAGCCGCTTCCGGTCCTCCTCGCCGAGCCCGTCGCCGGCGTCGCGCACCAGCTCGAGCGCGGTGCGTTGCGCCAGCAGCGGCGTCTTCATGTCGTGCATCAGGGTGGCGGTGAAGGCGCTCCGTCGGGCCTGCTCCGTCTGCACCTGCTCGAGCAAACGGTCGATCGCCCGCCGGAGCGAGCGGATCTCCGGCGGGTCGTCGCCCAGGGTCGCCAAGCGCGCCCGCCCGAGCCGCCGCGCCGTGCGCGGAAGGGCGTCGGCGTCGCGGGTGACGCGCGTCAGCGGGGCGAGCAGAACGCGGGCGAGCACCGCGCCGATCCCGGCCGAGAACGCCACCACCAACGCCAGCCACCCGACCAGACCGGCGGTGACGCGCGGTTCGAGACCGCCGACGTCACGGACGGTGGGCAGCAGCACCAGGCCGGCCATCACCAGGTTCGGGAGCAGCGAGAGCAGCGCGATGACGAAGGCGAGCTGCAGGCGCAGGCTCGGGCGAAAGCCGCCGAAACGCGGACTCCGACGGGACGGAGAAGCGACCCGGTCCGCCACGGCCGAAGGCTCCTCAACCCTCGTTCGACAGCACCGCCAGGAACGCCTCCTGCGGCACCTCGACCGTCCCGAGCTGCTTCATGCGGGCCTTGCCCTTCTTCTGCTTCTCGAGCAGCTTCTTCTTGCGGGTGATGTCGCCGCCGTAGCACTTGGAGGTGACGTCCTTGCGGAAGGCCCGGACGGTGGCGCGGGCGAGCACCTTGCCGCCGATCACCGCCTGCACCGGCACGGCGAACATCTGCCGCGGGATCACCTCCGCCATGCGGTCGACGATCTTGCGGCCCACCTCGTACGCCTTGTCGCGGTGCGCGATGACGCTGAGGGCGTCGACCGGCTCCTCGTTCACCAGCACGTCGATCTTGACGAGGGTGCCGGAGCGGTAGCCGATCGGCTCGTAGTCCATGCTGGCGTAGCCCTTGGTGAGGCTCTTGAGCCGGTCGTGGAAGTCGTAGAGGATCTCGGCGAACGGGACCTCGTAGCGGAGCTCGACGCGACGGCCGTGGTAGACCATGTCCTTCAGACTGCCGCGCTTCTCCTGTACCAGCTGCATCGCGTTACCGACGAACTCCTCGGGGACGTAGACGCTCAGCTTGACCCACGGCTCGCGCGTCTCGACGATCTCGGTCGGGGGCGGGAGCATCGCCGGGTTCTGCACCAACCGCGTGCGGCCGTCGGTCGTCTCGACCTCGTAGACGACGGCCGGGGCGGTGGCGATCAGGGAGAGGTCGTACTCCCGTTCCAGGCGGGCCTGCACGATGTCGGCGTGGAGCAGGCCCAGGTAGCCGCAGCGGAACCCGAACCCGAGCGCCATGCTCGATTCCGGCTCGAAGGTGAAGGCGGCGTCGTTGAGGCTCAGTTTCTCGAGCGCTTCGCGGAGCTTGGTGTAGTCCTCGTTGTCGGTCGGGTAGAGACCGCTGAACACGACCGGCTGCGCCGGCTTGAAGCCGGGGACCCCCTCGGACGCGGGGTTCGCGGCCAACGTGATGGTGTCGCCGATCTGGGTGTCGGCGATGTCCTTGATGGCGGCGGTGATCCAACCGACCTCGCCCGGCCGCAGCCGGTCGGTGACGGTCGGCTCCGGCTTGAAGAAGCCGACCCGGTCGACCTCGAACCGCTTGCCGTTGCTCATCACCATGATCTCGTCACCGGCGGCGACCGTCCCGTCGAGGACCCGGACGAAGGTGACGACCCCCTGGTACGGATCGAACAGGGCGTCGAAGATGAGGCAGCGGAGCGGCGCCTCCTCGGAGCCGTCCGGTGGCGGCAGGTGCGCGACGATCCCCTCGAGGATCGCGCCGACGTTCTCGCCGGTCTTGGCCGAGACGGCGACGGCGGTGTCGCCGGAAATGCCGACGACCTCCTCGAGCTCGCGGATCGCTCCCTCGACGTCGGCGTTCGGCAGGTCGATCTTGTTCACGACCGGCAGGACCTCGAGGCCGTTGTCGATCGCGAGGTAGGCGTTCTGGATCGTCTGGGCCTCGACCCCCTGACTGGCGTCGATCACCAGCAGCACGCCCTCGCAGGCGCGCAGCGCCCGGCTCACCTCGTAGTTGAAGTCGACGTGGCCGGGCGTGTCGATGAGGTTGAACATGTAGGTCTCGCCGTCGGCCGCGTCGTAGTACAGCCGCATCGGCGTGGCCTTGATCGTGATCCCGCGCTCGCGCTCCAGTTCGAGCGTGTCCAGCATCTGATCGCGGCGGGTCCGCTCGTCGACGCTCTGGGTCAGGTCCAGGATGCGGTCGGCGAGGGTGGACTTGCCGT
>SLSQ01000175.1 GCA_007130355.1 Trueperaceae bacterium | reverse complement strand
TCGGGCGCGCCCCCGGACGCACGGGTCCAGGGCGACGAGGATCGGGCGTTGCTCGCGTGGGCGCGGGGCATCGCGCTGCGCCGCGCGGTGGTGAAGCGACCTGCCGGCGCCCCGCCCCTCGAGGCCGGCGCGAGCGGCTCGGTCGGGGGCGCGACGGTGCGGTTCGATCTGTACGCGCCTCGGGGGTGACGGGTGCGCGGTGCGAACGATGGCTGGCCCGCAGGGATTCGAACCCCGACCGTCCGGACCAAAACCGGGTGTCCTGCCATTAGACGACGGGCCATCGCGTCGGCCGCAGCACCGAATCGTATCCGCAGGCCGAGCCCCGGTCAACCGGCCGCGCCCCGAAGAGCGTGCGCCCCGAAAGAACGTGCGCCCCGTTCGGGGCGCACGGAAGCGGCACGAAAAATATGGCTGGCCCGCAGGGATTCGAACCCCGACCGTCCGGACCAGAACCGGGTGTCCTGCCATTAGACGACGGGCCAGCGCGAGCGCGAGTCTATCCGCGCCTCGCCGCGAGCGTCAAGCGGCCGCCGAGCGCGGCCGGCCTTGGCACCCCGCCGGACCCCGTGGTAGCATCGTGGCTCGCGGCCGACGCATCCGGCCGCGGATCCGTGGAGAGGTGCCGGAGTGGTTGAACGGGGCGGTCTCGAAAACCGCTGTATCGCTTACGCGGTACCGTGGGTTCGAATCCCACCCTCTCCGCCATACGAACGCATGCGGCCGTCCTCCGGGACGGCCGCCCGCGCGCCGCGCCCCGGCACCACCCGGGACGCCACGGGAGGTGTCCGGTGCCGCACGTGATCATCGATCACCCGCTCATCCAGCACAAGCTGTCGATCCTCCGTGACCGCGAGACGCCGGTCCGCGACTTCCGTGCCCTCTGCACGGAGATCTCGATGCTGATGGCGTTCGAGGCGATGCGCGACCTGCCGCTCGAGGTGGCGCAGGTCGACACGCCGGTCGCGCCCGCACGCGTCCGCCGCCTGGCCGGGAAGAAGCTGGCGCTGGTCGCGATCCTGCGGGCCGGCCTGGCGATGGTCGACGGAATCCTCGACCTGGTCCCGAGCGCCCGCGTCGGGCACCTCGGCATGTACCGGGATCCGAAGTCGCTCTCGCCGGTCGGGTACTACGCCAAGCTGCCGAGCGACATCGCCGAACGCGACGTCTTCGTGCTCGACCCGATGCTCGCCACCGGCGGCTCCGCGGTCGCCGCCCTCGACCGCATCAAGGAGGAGGGCGCCGAGCGCGTCCGACTGCTCTGCATCCTGGCGGCGCCGGAGGGCGTCCGCGCCGTCGAACGGGCGCATCCGGAGGTCGAGATCGTGCTCGCCGCTCTCGACGAACGGCTCGACGAGCACGGCTACATCGTTCCCGGCCTCGGCGACGCCGGCGACCGCATCTACGGGACGCGCTGACCGTGCGCGCGGGCCGACGCGACGCGAACCCCTTCGCACCGCCCGCCGCCGCATCGCGCTAGGATGGGCCTCGTGCGCGAGTCGTTGCTTCCGCTCCTGCCGCTGGTCGTGATCGCCTTCGGCGTCTCGGCGATCGTCGTCGCCCTCGCCACCCCCTGGGTGCGCACCTTCGCGCACCGCGTCGGGGCGGTCCAGAAGGGCGGCAACGGGCACGGAGACGGGCGTCGGCGGCACGTCGGCAAGGTGCCGAACGTGGGGGGCATGGCGATCCTCGCCGGCTTCCTGATCGCGGTCCTGTTCGCGGCGGTGCTCGCGCCCGGGCCGCTCGGCGACGACCGCTCGCCGCTGCTCGCGATCGTGCTCGGGGGCGTCCTCATGACGATGGTCGGGCTCCTCGACGACCTCTGGGAACTGCCGGTGTCGATGCGCCTGGCGGCGCAGACCGTCGCCGCCGGCATCCTCGTGGTGCACGGCATCACCATCGACTTCGTCACGAACTACTTCGTCGGCGGGCCGTTCCAAGCGTGGACCGGCGAGGGGAACTTCGTGTTCTTCGGGGCGACGGTCTCGGCGATCGTGACGATCCTCTGGGTCGTCGGCTTCACGAACGCCTTCAACTTCATCGACGGCGCCGACGGACTCTCGAGCGGGGTCGCTGCGATCGGCAGCTTCAGCCTGCTCGCCGTCGCCATGCAGGTCGACGGTCGCGGGCAGGCGGTGCTGTTGCTGGCGGCGCTCGCCGGCGCCTCCATCGGGTTCCTGCGGCACAACGCCGGGCCGGCCAAGATCTTCATGGGCGACGCCGGCTCGTACCTGCTCGGCTACACCTTGGCGGCGGCCAGCGTGCTCGGCGCGCTCAAGGTCACCGCCGCCGTCACGGTCGCTGCGCCGGTCCTGATCCTCGGACTGCCGGTGCTGAACCTGACGCAGGTCGCGGTGCGGCGCATGCGTCGGGGGGTGAGCCCGACCACCGCCGCCAACGACCATCTGCACGACCTGCTGCGTGAGCGTGGCCGTAGCGAGCGCGGCACCGTCTGGACCCTCTGGGGCGCCACCCTCGCGCTCGGCGTGCTCGGCATGCTGCTGGCCGAGACGCCGCCGGTCCTGCTCTGGCTCACGGTGGCGACGGCGGTGGCCGCGGTGCTCGGTGCCAGCCTCCTGCGCTGGCTCGAGATCCGGCGCGAGGAGGGCGCTGCGGGGCCGACCCCGCCCCGAGCCGCAGAGGCGCCGGCCGCCGAACCGCCCGACCGCGCGGTCGCGGCCACGCCCGCCGTCCGACCGCGCAGGTGACCCGGAGCCCGGCGCGGATCGCGGTCGCGTTCGGCACCCGTCCCGAAGCCTCGAAGATGGCGCCCGTGGTGCGGGCGCTGCGCGAGCACCCCGAGCTCGAGCCGTGGGTACTCACGACCGGTCAGCACCGCGATCAGCTCGACGCGATGGTGCGCCTGTTCGGGATCCGGGTCGACCACGCCCTGGACGTGATGACCGACCGTCAGACGTTGCCCGGGCTGACCGCCCGGATCGTGCCCGCCGCCGCCGAGGTGCTCGCGGAGGCCGCGCCGGACTTCTGCCTGGTCCACGGGGACACGACCACCACCTTCGCGGTCGCCCTGGCCGCCTTCTACTCGGGGGTGCCGCTCGGCCACGTCGAAGCGGGCCTTCGGAGCTTCGACCTCGCTCGGCCGTTCCCGGAGGAGGGGAACCGGCGGCTGACCGACGTGCTCACCGATCTCGACCTGGCGCCGACCGAGGGGGCCCGAGCGAATCTCCGGGCGGAGGGGAAGCCGGAGGCGGGCATCGTGGTGACGGGGAACACCGCCGTCGACGCCGTGCGCAGCGTCGCGGCGCGGGCGCGCCTGCCGCGGTCGGTCTCCGAGCGCGCGAGGGGCCGGCCGCTGGTCGCCATCACCTTGCACCGACGCGAGACGTTGCCGGTGCTGCGCGCGGTGGCGGAGGCGATCGCCGAGCTGGCCCGCGCCCATGCCGACCACCTGTTCGTGTGGCCGCTCCATCCGAATCCGGCCGTGCGCGACGCGGTCCGTCCCGCCGCCGAAGGGATCGAGAACGTCCTGCTCGACGAGCCGTGGCCGTACGAGGCGATGGCGGCGCTGCTCGCCGAAGCGCGCCTGATCGCCACCGACTCCGGCGGGCTGCAGGAGGAGGGCGCCGCCCTCGGCGTGCCGGTGGCGGTTCTGCGCGACGTGACGGAACGTCCGGAGGGGGTCGACGCCGGCGTGCTGACCCTGGTCGGCACCGACCCGGACCGGATCCGCGCGCGACTCGACGCGTTGCTGCGCGACGAGGGGGGCGAGCGCTCGGCGATGCGGACCCGGCCGAATCCGTACGGCGACGGTCGGGCGGGCGTGCGGATCGCGGCGGCGGTGGCGTGGCGGCTCGGCCGCGGACCGCGGCCGGACGATTGGGACGGGCGCGCCGAACCGTCCTGAACGCCGCCGGTGCTATCGTTCCGTCCGTGCCCTGGTCCCGCGTCCATCGACTGCGCTTCGCTCGGCCCGTGCCCGGAGCGGTGCGGGACGGCGACGTCTGGCAGCTGACCTGGAGCGGGCCGGCGGTGATGGGGATCGTGAACGCCACCCCGGACAGCTTCAGCGACGGGGGTCGGCACGCCGCCGCCGACGCCGCCGTCGCCCACGCGCGCGCCGAGGCGCGCGCCGGGGCGGCCTGGATCGACGTCGGGGGCGAGTCGACCCGACCGGGGGCGACGCCGGTACCGGAGGAGGAGGAGCTCCGGCGGATCCTGCCGGTCGTGCGGGCGCTCGCCGCGGACGGGACCGTACGGATCAGCGTCGACACCCGTCGGCCGGGGGTGGCGCGCGCCGCCCTCGAGGCGGGCGCGCACCTGATCAACGACGTGCACGGGCTGCGCGACCCCGAGATGCGGCGGGTCGTGGCCGACGCGGGGGCCGCGGCGATCGTGATGCACATGCGCGGCGAGCCGGCCACGATGCAGGACGATCCCCGCTACGACGACGTGGTCGGCGAGGTCCACGGTTGGCTCGAGCGCGCCGCGCGCCGCGCCGAGGAGGACGGCGTGCCGTCGGTCCTCGTCGATCCGGGCTGGGGGTTCGGCAAGCGCGACGCCGACCACGTGGCCTTGCTCGGCTCGTTGCCGCGCCTGGTCGCGCACGGCCGACCGGTCGCGTTCGGCGCCTCGCGCAAAGGGTCGATCGGACGCTGGGCCGGCGTCGCGGACCCGGCGGCCCGCGATCCGGGCACCCTCGTGGTGCACCAGGAGGCGGCGCTCGGCGGCGCGGCGCTGCTGCGGGTGCACGACGTCGCCGGTCAGGTCCAGGCGCTCGCCGTGCGCCGTGCGCTCTGCGCGGCGACGCGGCGCGGGCCGGAGCAGGACCGGATCGTCCTGTCGGGCATGGAGTTCCACGGCTACCACGGGGTGTTCGAGGAGGAGGCCCGGTTCGGGGCGCGGTTCCGGGTCGACGTCGAGATGCGCGTGCCGCTCCCGGCCGAGGACGATCTGGCCCGCACCGTCGACTACGCGCGGGTCTACGCCCGCGTGTCCGAAGAGGTCACCGGCCGCCGCTACCGGGTGATCGAGGCGCTCGCGTCGGCGATCGCGGAGGGCGTCCTCCGCTGCGACGCCCGCATCGAGACGGCGACCGTCCGGGTGCACAAGCCCCACGCGCCGCTGCCCGGCGTGGTCCGCGACGTGACGGTCGAGGTGGTGCGCCGTCGCTGATCCGCGCGGCGACGACGGTCCGACCGCCGCGGGTCCGCGCGACGGGGACCGGACGGAGGAGCCGGTCTGGATCGGGCTCGGGGCGAACCTGGGCGATCCGGTCGCGACCCTGACCGCCGCCTGGCGAGAGCTCGCGACGACCGGCACGGTGCTGCGCACCTCGCGCCTGTACGTCACCGCGCCGGTCGGTGGGCCGGCGGGCCAGCCGAGCTACCGCAACGCCGTGATCCGCTGGCGGCCCCCGCCCGAGGCGGCCACGCCCGCACGGACCCTCGCCGCTCTGCACGCGATCGAAGCACGGCACGGGCGCACGCGGCGGGTCCGGAACGAGGCGCGGACGCTCGACCTCGATCTGCTCGCCTGGGGCGACCGGATCGTTCGGGAGCCGCGCCTCGCGCTGCCGCACCCCCGGGCGCTCGAACGGTCGTTCGTGCTGGCGCCGTGGGCGGAGATCGGTCCCGACCACCGCGACCCGCTCACCGGAACGACCGTCGCCGAGGCGTGGGCCCGGCTGCGCGCGGCGGGGGCCGAGGAGCCGCGACCCGATCCGGAGGCGGCGTGGCCGCCGGAGGCGCGGGTACGATGACGCCCGTGCGCGTACTGGCGATCGCGGACCTGCACCTGTCGAGCGACGATCCGAAACCGATGGACGTCTTCGGTCCGGCGTGGGCGGATCATCCGGAGGCGGTGTTCGACGGCTGGCGCCGGACGGTGCGCGACGACGACGTGGTGCTCGTCCCGGGGGACGTCAGCTGGGCGCTGAAGCTGGCGGGCGCGCTGCCCGACCTGCGGGATCTGGACGCGCTGCCGGGACGGAAGGTTCTGCTGCGCGGCAACCACGACTACTGGTGGCCGTCGCTCGCGAAGCTGCGGCGCGCGCTGCCTCCGTCGCTGCAGGCGCTGCAGCACGACGCGATCCGCATCGGCGGGCTGGTGGTGGCGGGCACGCGCGGTTGGATCTGTCCGGGCACGCCCGAGTTCTCGGAGGCGGACGCGCGGATCCATCGTCGCGAGGTGGAGCGGCTCGGCCTTTCGCTCGCGGCGGCCGAGCGGATTCGGCGTCCGGGGGACCGCACGGTGGTCATGATGCACTTCCCGCCGACGAACCCGCGCCTCGATCCGTCCGGCTTCACCGAACGGATCGAACGGTTCGCCCCCGACGCCTTCGTCTACGGCCACGTGCACGGCGGCACGCCGCCGCCCGGTTATCCGTTCGCGCGCACGCGGACGACGTTCGTGGCGGCGGACGCCCTTCAGTTCGAACCGGCGCTGGTGCTGGACGAGGTCCCGTCCGAGCCGCCGGAGACGATCGCCGGTTCGGACGACGGAGCGTCGGACGGCGCGTCCTGAGGGGCCGGCGGTCCCTCGCGCACGACCAGCGGGCGCAGACGCTCGTCGCCGGCCAGGCGGTGGTAGGAGCGGATGGCGGACTCGCCCGGTCGCCACACCAGGTGCACGATCTCGCCGCCGACGCGGCTCGGGAATTCGACGGTGCCGTCGCGTACGTCGGGCACCAGCACGCCGAGTCGGCGTACCTCGTCCTTGGCGTCCTGGACGTGGCGTGCCACGAACGCCCGTTCCTGGGCGAGGGCGTACGCCTGCGGCGTGCCGGGGCGGACCCCGACCGCTTGGGCGCTCAGGTCCTCGAACTCGCGGACCGCGCCCTGCAGCTCGCCGAGCCGGCGCTCGACGGTGGGGAGCAGGTGGTGGGCGCTCTCGAGCGTGAACAGCTTGAACATGATCGAGGCTCCTTCCTTCGTGCGGTCATGCTAGCGCGCCGTCGGACCGAAGCGCGTCCGCGTCCATACGAAAAGTTGAGCGATGCAGGCTCAATCGGCGGGTCGGGGCGTGGACGCCGCACGGCACCCTTCCCGAAGGCGTCGCCCGCCCGCTGATATGCTCGAGCGGCCGTCGGCGACGACGATCGTTCGCGGACGGTGGGCGCAGCACGACGGAGGTGATGCGGTGGAACGCCGAAGCGCGCGGTCCGAGGAGGCGCCGAACGAGCCGGTGCTGGTGCTCAACGCGGGCAGCAGCAGCCTCAAGGCGGCCGTGCTGCCGCACGGTCCCAGGGCGCTCGTCGAACGGATCGGCGCTCCGGAGGGGGCGCGCCTCCGAAGCGACGGGGCGCCGTCGCGTCGCGTCGCCGCGGCGGACGTCGCCGGGGCGCTCGACGCGGTGCTGACGGCGTGGGGCGCCGAGGCGACGCTGGCGCGGATCGGCTGCGTCGGGCACCGCGTCGTGCACGGCGCCGAACGGTTCGTGGCCCCGACCGTGCTCGACGACGCGGCGGTCGCGGCGCTGCGCGACGCGACGGAGCTCGCACCGCTGCACCTGCCCGGCAACCTGGCCGGGATCGCGGCGGCGCGCGCCCGGTTCCCCGAGCTGCCGCACGTGGCGGTCTTCGACACCGCCTTCCACGCCCGCCTTCCGCGCCGGGCCTACCTCTACCCGCTGCCGATGCGGCTCTACCGCGAGCACCGGATCCGCCGCTACGGCTTCCACGGCACCAGCCACGACGTCGTCTCCGAACGCGCCGCCCGACGGATCGGGCGCGAGCGCAGCGAGCTGCGGATCGTGACGCTCCACCTCGGCAACGGCGCCAGCGCCGCGGCGGTCGACCGCGGCCGTTCGGTCGACACGACCATGGGGTTCACCCCGATGGAGGGGCTGATGATGGGGACGCGGAGCGGCGACGTCGATCCGGGGATCGTGCTGCACCTCGCGCGCGAGGGCGCCACGCCCGAGGCGATCGACGCGCTCCTGAACCGGGAATCCGGGCTGCTGGGCCTCTCCGGCGTCTCGAACGACGTGCGCGACGTCCGCGCCGCCGCCGACGCCGGGAACGTCGACGCCGCCGCCGCGCTCGAGGTGTACGCCTACCGCGTGGCGCAGGCGGTGGCGCGGATGACGGTCGCCATGAACGGCGTCGACCTGATCGTGTTCACGGGCGGCGTGGGCGAGAACGACGCGGCGCTGCGCGCGGACGCGGCGGCGCACCTGGCGTTCCTCGGCGTCCGCCTCGATCCCGAGCGGAACCGGGCGCACGGACCGGACCTGAGCGCGGCGGAGGCGACCGTCGCCTGCGTCGTGGAACCGACCGACGAAGAGGGACGCATCGCCGAGCTCGCGCGGGCCGCGAGCGGGGGAGGAGCACGTTCGTGACCACGTTGGGCCTCGACCTGGGAGGAACGAAGATCGCCGCGGCCGTTGTCCGCGACGACGGGACGGTAGTGCGCCGCGGACGCGTGCCGACGCCGAGGACCGGATTCGCCGACGTCGTCGACGCGATGGTGGGGCTCGCGGACGAGCTCTTGAGCGACGGCCCGGCGGTGACGGCGATCGGCGTGGGCTCGCCGGGGCCGCTCGACCTGAAGAGCGGGACGGTCCTGTTCGCGCCGAACATCCCGGGGATGGAGAACGCGGCCATCGTGGCGGCGCTCGAGGAGCGGCTCGGGCGGACGGTCGTGCTCGAGAACGACGCCAACGCCGCCGGCTACGCCGAGCACCGCTTCGGCGCGGCGCGCGGGTTCGACGCGAGCGTGTACGTGACGCTCTCGACCGGCATCGGTGGCGGCCTGTTCCTGGGCGACCGGGTGATCCACGGCGCGCACGGCCTGGCCGGCGAGATCGGGCACGTGACCCTGCTGCCCGGAGGGCCGGTGGGCGGCGACGGGAGCGACGGCACGCTCGAGGCGCTCGCCGCCGGCCGCTCGATCGCGCGGGACGGAAGCTACGTGTTCGGTCGCACGATGACGACGGAGGAGGTGTTCGCGGCGGCGATCGACGGCGACCCGAAGGCGCTCCGCATCGTCGACGGCGCGACGCGCATGACCGGCATCGGCATCGCGAACCTGGTCAAGATCTTCGACCCCGACGCCTTCGTGATCGGGGGAGGCATGAGCCAGGTCGGCGCCTTCTACCTCGACCGGATCGACGCGGCCGCGCGGCGCTACCTGGTCGGCTGGCCCGAACCCGTCCTGCTGCCCGCTCTGCTCGGGACCGACGCCGGCGTCATCGGTGCCGCCGCCGTCGCGGCGAAGGCGGTCGACTGAGGTGCTCGACGTGCTCCTCGGCGCCGCCTCGATCTTCTTCCTGCGTGTCGCCGACGTCTCGATCGGCACCCTTCGGATCGGCTTCCTGGTCCGGGGGCGTCCCCTCCTGGCCGGGGCGCTCGGGTTCCTCGAGAGCCTGGTGTGGCTGGCCGCAGCGGCGCAGGTGCTCACGAACCTCGATAGTCCGCTCCAGTTCGTCGCCTACGCCGGCGGCTACGCGGCGGGCACGATGCTCGGCGTGCAGATCGAGCGGTGGATCGCGGTCGGCGACGTGATGATGCGGATCGTCGCGCCCGTCGGCAACGCGTCGGCCGCCGGCGCCTTGCGGGAGCACGGGTACGTCGTGACCGAGTTGAACGCCGCCGGGCGGGACGGAGAGGTGCGCCTCGCCTTCTCGGTGTTGCCGCGCAAGCGCGTCGCCGAGGCGCTGAAATTGGTCCAGACGGTGGACCCCGAGGCGTTCGTGTCGTTCGAGGGCACCACCCCGGTGCGCCTCACGGCGTTCCCGGCGGCCCGAGCGCGCAAGTGAGGCGCGGGGCGGCCGCCGGGAACGGGGTCGTCGCGTCCGGCGCGGGGCGCCGCGTCTAGCGCGACGCGCGGTACGGACGGTTGTAGTACGCCTCGAGCCGGTTGACGGCGAGGGCGGCGATGTTGCTGAGGATCAGATAGATCAGGGCGATCCCGATGTAGACGGGGAACGGCCGGAACGTGCGGGAGACGACGCTCTGACCCTGCCAGAGCAGGTCCTGCACGCTGATGACCGACACCAGCGTCGAGTCCTTGATCAGCGAGATGAACTGGTTGCCGAGCGCGGGGATCGCGTTGCGCGTCGCCTGCGGCAGCTGGATGAACCGGAAATCCTGGAAGCCGCTGAGACCGAGCACGCGTGCCGCCTCCATCTGGCCCTTCGGGACCGCCGCGAACGAGCCGCGGATGATCTCCGAGAAGTAGGCGCCGGCGTAGAGGCTCATGCCCACGATGCCGGCGTGCAGCGCGGTGTCCCATTGGAACCCCGGGATCAGGCCGGGCAGGCCGAACCAGATGATGAACAGCTGGACCAGCAGCGGCGTGCCGCGGAAGAACTCGACGTAGGCGATCGCGACGATCCGGGTCGGAAGGAACTTGGCCATGCGGCCGAGCGCCGAGGCCAGGCCGAGCAGCAGCCCGAACAGGCCGGAGAGGAACACGACGAGGATCGTGGTCTGCGTGCCCTCCCAGACTCTGCCGAGGACGACCGGCGTGAACACCGTGGCGAACAGATCCTGCATGTAGGGGATCATGCGTCGGCTCCTCTCGGTCGGGACGGCGGACGCGGCGTCCCGGACGCACGCGTGGCCGGCCCGGGGGGCCGGCCACGCGCTCTAACGATCGGGTTCGGGAACCGCCCGGTCTTACTCGGCGTCGGGCGGAGTGACGATGTCGCCGCCGATCCAGCGTTCGCTGATCTCGAGCAGCGTGCCGTCGGCACGGATCGCTTCCATCGCTTCGTTGAGCATGTCGGCGAACTCTTCGTTGCCGTCGCGGATCGTGATCCAGGCGTTCTCCTCGAACACCAGGCCGCTGATCGGCTTCATCTCCATGCCGCTCGCCTGGAACGCCTGGTTCCCGACGATCGGGTTCGTGAAGATGGCGTCGGCCTGGCCGGCCTGGATCGCCTGCAGCGACTCCGGCACGCCCGAGTAGGTCGCGACGGTGTCGCCGTAGCCGTTGTCCTCGAGCCAGAACTGGTTCGTGCCGCCGCGGTCGACGGCGAAGGTGCCGCCGTCCTCGACGATCTCCATCCAGTCGTCGTAGTCGCTGTCGGCCGGCGCGAAGAACTGGCCGCCGCCGAAGTAGTACGGCGTGTCGAGGAAGCGGACCGCCGCCTCGCGCTCCGGGGTTCGGGCGTGCGACGCGATCGAGGCGTCGAAGCGGCCGGTCTGCACGCCGGCGATGATGCCGCTGAACTCGGCCTGCTGCACTTCGAGTTCGACGCCGAGGTAGTCGGCGAGGGCCTGCGCGACGTCGGCGTCGAAGCCTTCGAGGCTGCCGTCTTCGCGCGGCATCGAGAACGGCGGGTACTCGCCGGACATGGCGACGACGAACACGCCGTCGTCGATCGGGGTCTGCGCCTGGACGGCGCCGAGGCCGACCACCAAAGCGGCGGCGAGGGACGCGACGAGCATTCGGATCTTGGTCATGGTTGGGACTCCTTACCTGAATCGACGTCTGCGGACGCCCAGGCGGGCGCCTCGCGCCGCGTCGGAACCGTTCCGTCGCGGCGGCCCGGGCGGACTCGGACGAAACGCTGCGGGCACGCGCTGGCGCAGCCCTCGCTTCGGTCCTGCTCTCCGCCTCGGACGGTACGCTCATGCATACCATACGGCGCCGACGCGGGGTCAAACGGCCGACGTTCGGATCGCACGGATCGGACGGGTCGTCCGTAACGCAGGATGCATCGACGGCACGGTTTGCAACCTAGGCTTGCATATGCACATGGCGCGACCGGGCACGACCCGTCGCCGCCGCTTCCCACCATTCGGAGTCCGACCGAAGGGAACCCATGACCGTACGCCCCACCCGCTTCGCGTTGACGAACCACCGGTTCGACACCGCCGAAGAACGCGACGTCTTCCGCCGCGATCGGCTCGAGCCGGTCGCGCGCTTCCTGTACGAACACCTCGATCGCTTCGGCGATCCGATCGAGCAGATCCGCGCCTGCCTGCACCGGGCCTCCGGCGAGGGCGGCGCCGACGGTGGCACCGTCACCGTCGCCGAGGACGACGGCGAGATCGTCGGCGTCGTGGTCACCAACGACACCCACATGGCCGGCTACGTGCCCGAGAACCTCCTCGTGTACGTCGCCACCCACCGCGACCGCCGCGGCCAGGGGATCGGCGCCGCCGTCATGCGGCGGGCGATCGACGGCTGCGAGGGCGGGATCGCGCTGCACGTCGAGCCGGACAATCCGGCGGTGAAGCTGTACGAGAAGCTCGGCTTCACGAGCAAGTACCTCGAGATGCGTCTCGCCCGCTGAGATGGCCACGTTGCGCATGAACCGCGACGCGCTCCGGGCGAACCACCGGGCGATCCGAGCGCGCACCGAGCCGAACGGCATCGAGGTCGGTTACGTCACCAAGCTGCTCTGCGGCAGCGAGACCCTGCTCCGCGAGGTCTTGGCGTTGCAGCCCGCCGAAGTGATGGACGCTCGCACCGGGAACCTCGCCGCCGTGCGCCGGCTCGATGCGCACGTCCGAACCGTCTACATCAAGCCGCCGGCCCCCGGCAACGCCGAGGACGTGGTGCGCTGGGCCGACGCGAGCTACAACACCGAACTCGCCACCCTCGAGGCGCTCGACGCCGAGGCCGGTCGCCAGGGGGTCCGCCACGGCGTCGTGGTGATGGTCGAGATGGGCGACCTGCGTGAAGGGATCGTCCGCGAGCGCGTGGCCGAGTTCGTCGGCCGTGCCCTGCGCTTCGACCACCTCGAGCTCCAAGGGATCGGCACGAACTTCAACTGCCTCAACGGCACGCTGCCGAGCGAGGACAAGCTCTGGCAGCTGAGCCTGTTCCGCGAGCTGATCGAGGTGCGCCACGGCATCGTCGTGCCGTGGGTGTCCGGGGGCACGACCGTGGCGCTGCCGATGCTGGCCGAGGGACGCGTGCCCGCCGCCGTGAACCACTTCCGGATCGGCGAGGGCCTGTTCTTCGGAACCGACATCGTGCACGGCGGCACGCTCGACGGGATGCGCGACGACGTCCTCTCGCTCGAGGCCGAGGTCATCGAGGTGGCCGAGAAGCCGGCGGAGCCGTCCGGACCGTTCGGCGAGGATCCGTTCGGCGGGACGCGCGAAGCGTCGCGCGGTCCGATCGGGACGCGCCGGCAGGCGCTCGTCGACGTCGGCTGGCTCGACCTCGACCCGGAGTACCTCGAACCGGACGACGAGGGGGTCGAGATCGTCGACGTCAGCAGCGACATCATGTCGATCGACGTCGGTCGGCGCGCCACGCCGACGCGCGTCGGCGACACGATCCGGTTCAAGTTGCAGTACATGGGCGCGCTGAAGCTGCTCAACTCCGACTACGTCGACAAGGTCGTGATCGACGACGCGGGGAACCGCTTGGGCGCCCCGGAGCCGATCGGAGCGTCCGACGCCGCGGCCGGAGGTCGGGCGCGGACCGGGTCGTCCGACGACGTCGCCGCCTGAGCGGCCGACCTCGCGCGGACCCGCCCGAGGGTCACCCCGTTCCAAGCTCGATGCGGGCGAGCGCGCCCTCCGCCGTCAGGTGGGCGCGCGTCGCCGCGGGCACCGCCGCCTCGATCCGGGCCTGCGCCGCGGCGTCCGCCGGGACGTCCCGCCCGTGGATCCAGAGGGCACGGGCCTCGACGGCGACCGAGCCGGTCGCCCGCATGCGCGCCAGTACCGCGTCGACCG
>SLSQ01000333.1 GCA_007130355.1 Trueperaceae bacterium | reverse complement strand
GCAGGCGTTCCAGCAGGCGATGGCGCGGATCGGGATCGACACGCCGGTCGGCAAGATGGTGTCGAGCCTGGACGACGCGCTCGCCTTCGCCGGCGAGATCGGCTACCCGCTGATCGTGCGGCCCAGCTTCACGTTGGGTGGCAGCGGCGGCGGCGTCGCGCAGGACGAGGAGGCGTTCCGCCGCATCGTGCGGCAGGGCCTCCACGACAGCCCCGTGCACACGGTCCTGGTCGAAGAGTCGGTGCTCGGTTGGAAGGAGTACGAGCTCGAGGTGATGCGCGACCACAACGACACGGTCGTGATCATCTGCAGCATCGAGAACGTCGACCCGATGGGGGTGCACACCGGCGACTCGATCACCGTCGCGCCGGCGCAGACGCTCTCCGACAAGGAGTACCAGGCGCTGCGCGACGCGAGCATCGCGATCATCCGCGAGATCGGCGTCGAGACCGGCGGCAGCAACATCCAGTTCGCCGTCGACCCCGCCACCGGCCGGGTGATCGTGATCGAGATGAACCCGCGCGTGTCGCGCAGCTCGGCGCTGGCGTCGAAGGCGACCGGCTACCCGATCGCCAAGATCGCGGCGCTGCTCGCCGTCGGCTACCACCTCGACGAGCTCCCCAACGACATCACCGCCGAGACGAAGGCGGCGTTCGAACCGTCGATCGACTACGTCGTCACCAAGATCCCGCGCTTCGCGTTCGAGAAGTTCCCGACCGCCGAGACCGACCTGGGCACGCAGATGCGCTCGGTCGGCGAGGTGATGGCGATCGGCCGCACCTTCAAGGAGAGCCTGCAGAAGGCGTTCCGTTCGCTCGAGCTGGACGTACGCGGCGAGACGAACGCCATGAACCTGGCCAAGCTCGAGTCGCTGCTGACGCCGAACCCGATGCGCCTGCCGGCCGTGATCGAGCTGCTGCGGCGCGGCCGCAGCCCGCAGATGCTGCACGAGCGGACGGCCATCGACCCGTGGTTCCTCGCCCAGCTGGCCGAGATCACCGCCGCCGAGGACGAGATCCGGGCCGCCGGCGCTCCGGAGGCGTGGTCGTGGGAGACGTGGCGCGAGGTGAAGCGCCTCGGCTTCTCCGACGTCGACCTGGGCCGCCTGACCGAACGGAGCGAGGACGAGGTCCGCGCCGCCCGCATCGCCGGCAAGGGCGCTCCGGTGTACAAGACGGTCGACACCTGCGCCGCCGAGTTCGAGGCGTACACGCCGTACCACTACTCGACCTACGAGTGGGAGGACGAGGTGACCCCCGGCACCAAGCCGAAGGTGGTGATCCTCGGCTCCGGGCCGAACCGGATCGGACAGGGGGTCGAGTTCGACTACGCCACCGTGCACGCCGTCTGGGCCCTCAAGGACGCCGGGTACGAGACGATCATGATCAACTCGAACCCGGAGACGGTCAGCACCGACTACGACACCGCCGACCGCCTCTACTTCGAACCGCTCACCTACGAGGACGTCATGAACGTCATCGAGCACGAGCGGCCGGAGGGCGTGATCGTGCAGCTGGGCGGCCAGACGCCGCTCAAGCTGGCGCGCCGGCTGCAGGCGGCGAACGTGCCGATCTGGGGCACGCCCGCCGACGCGATCGACCGGGCCGAGGACCGTGACGGGTTCCACGCCCTCTGTTCCGAGCTCGGGATCCCGCAACCGGACGGCGGCGTCGCCGCGCGTCCCGAAGAGGCGCGCGCCCTGGCGGCCCGGATCGGCTACCCGGTGATGGTGCGTCCCAGCTACGTCCTGGGCGGCCGAGCGATGCAGGTGGTGCGCTCCGACGAGGAGCTCGACCGGTACCTGACCGAGGTGCACGCCACGCTGCCCGGCCTGCCGAGCCTGCTGATCGACGACTACCTGACCGGCGCCACGGAGCTGGACGTCGACTGCCTCTCGGACGGCACCACCACCGTCGTCGCCGGCATCATGGAGCACGTCGAGGCGGCCGGCGTGCACTCCGGAGACAGCGCCTGCGTCCTTCCCCCCGTCGGCCTCTCGGAGCCGGTGCTCGCGACGGTGAGGGACGCCAGCGTGCGCCTCGCCGAAGCGATCGGCGTGCGCGGCCTGATCAACCTGCAGTTCGTGGTGCGGGGCGAGGAGGTGTTCGTCATCGAGGCGAACCCGCGCGCCAGCCGCACCGTGCCGTACCTGTCGAAGGCGATCGGCCATCCGCTCGCCAAGTACGCCGCCCTGATCGCGGCCGGCCGGACGCTCCGCGACCTCGGGTTCACCGAGGAGCCGAAGCCGCGCCTCTACTCGGTCAAGGAGGTGCTGCTGCCGTTCGCGAAGTTCCGTGGGGTGCTGCCGATCCTGGGACCGGAGATGCACTCGACCGGCGAGAGCATGGGCATCGACGCGGATCCGTACGTCGCGTACGACAAGGCGCAGGCGGGCGTCAACCAGCGCCTACCGGACGACGGTCGCGTGCGCGTGCTCGGATCCGACCTGAACGACCTGGCCGAACAGCTCGCGACCCTCGGGTACGACGTCCGCACCGGCCCTCAGACCGAGGGGGACGATCCGGACTACGCGCTGCTCCTGGATACCGACGGGACGCCGGAACTGCGGCGCGCGGTCGAGAACGCGATTCCGTACGTCACGACCCGCGCCGCCGCGGACTGGACGGTCCGGGCGCTGCACGCCCGCCACGAGCGTGGGCCGTGGACCGTGACCGCGCTACAGGATCTGGGAGCCGCCTGAGCGACCGGGGGCGCGGCCCCTACGAGCAAGACGTTCTGGGAGGACGAGCGATCCGTCGGCCGGCGCGATTCAGTGGCCGACGGACGCCTTCGTGCGGGGCGCTGCGACCTCGCGACCGTCGTCGTCGCGGCGCGCGCCTTCGCGTGCCGCATCGTCCGGGTGCGCTCCGCCCCGGGGCGCATCCTGGAGGTGCGCGTCCGATGCCGTGCCCTGGACGCGCGGTCGGACCGGGTCCGGCAGGTCGCGGAGCAGGCCGTCGGCGAAGGTGCTCAGCCGCGTCAGGCCGGTGGCGACGTCGTACAGGAGCGCGTACTCGCCGGGCGCGACGCGCCGCGTCCACTGGAGCGGCGGTTCGGCGGTGCGCTCGAGCTCGCGTGCCGCCACCTCCCGACCGAGGAGGTCGTCGAGCGCAAGGTCCTCGACGCGGACGACCGTCGGCGCGTGCAGGGCGGCGAGGCGGGTCGCCACCGTGGCGAACGCCTCCTGCGCGCTGAGGCGTTCGCCGTTCCGCGCTTCGAACCGCTCGATCCCGTGGGCGTGCAGGCCGCCCTCGTCGAACGCGTCGGCCAGGTCGAGCGGTCCGACCGGCACCCGTTCCGTCGCGCGTTTCGCGCGGGCGAGGCCGTCCCACGACCAGAGGGTGGCGCGCGCGCCGCGCGCGGGCCGCTCGAGCGCCGCGAGGTCGCGCGCCGTGCCGACCAGCGCGAGCCGGTCGGTCGGTCCGTCCCGGACCGCCTGCAGCAGCGCGCTCCAGTCGGGCGTGGTGCCGTCGTCGAGGACGCGGACGAGGGCCCGCACGCGGCTGCGGCCGTGCCCCCCTTCGATCCGGAGGGTGCCGCCCCGGCCCACGGTGACGTCGAACCCGAGGTCCCCGAACGCCCTCCGGGCGCGCGCGAGCGACTCCGGGCTCGCACCGTCGCGGACCTCGGGCGACGCGTCGG
>SLSQ01000129.1 GCA_007130355.1 Trueperaceae bacterium | reverse complement strand
TCTAGCACGCGGCCCGCCGTACGGCGCGCGGCGCCGGCGACGTCGCGGCGGCGGTCAGGCACGGCCGGCGAGGAGGGCGGCCAGGCCCGCCCAGAACGCCCCGCAGGCCGCGGTGCTCGCCAGCAGGTCGGGCCAGGAGCGCAGCGTCCGCGGTGGGCGCGCCGCCGGGTCGGTCGTCCCGCTCGGCCTCATCGATCCCGGATCTCCGTCTCCGGCTTGAACGCCGCCCAGGCGAACCAGAGGGTGTTGTCGTGCGGGACGGCTTCGAACTGGAAGTCGTCGTCCGGTTCGAGCGAGCGCCCGAGCAGGTCGTAGCGATCGCCGGTCGCGGCGTCGACGAACACATCGTCCTCGGCGCGCAGCGTGACCGTTCGACCGTCGCGCACGCGGAGCCAGGCGTTCACGGCCCCGACGTCGCGGCCGTCGGCGACGGTACGGGCGTCGAGCGCGCTGGCCGTACCGGGGCTCCACACGACCGCGACCGGATCGTCGCCGACGACGTCGTTCACGACCCGCTCCTCCTCGAGTCGCGTGAACGGGTACGCCACCGGCAGACCGGAACGCTCGAACGTCACCACCCGTTCCTTCGGGAGCAGGCGTCCGTCGGTCCGGCCCTGGAACAGGAACGGGAACGAGTCGGCGCGGTCGTAGCCCAGGTACGGGTTCTGGCCGTAGGCACGGGAGAACCCGGTCTCGCGGGAGAGGACGTCGGCGTCCGGTCGCGAGGCGCGGGCCGCTGCGAACGACACGATCGGCGCGGCCATCCGAACCAGGCGCGTGCCGGTCGCCGCGCCGAGCACCGCTTCGCCGGTGAGCTGGACCCAGAGGGTGCGGTGGGCGTCGTCGAACATCAGCATGTTCGAGTGGATCAGCATCCCCGACACGCCGAAGGTGAGGGTGCGTTCCTCGCTGTCGACCGTGACGCGACGATCGAACGCCAGCGCGCTGTTGCAGAGCGGGCAGAAGGTGACGGCGACCGGCACGCCGCCGACCACGTCGTTGGCGATCTCGTGCCAGGTGAGGATCTGGAGCGGGTAGATGCGCGCCTCGTCGCCCGCTTCGATCAGGATCACCGGTTCGGCGTCGTCGAGCCAGTCGGCGGCGAAGTCGGCGGAGACGGTGCGCGGGTCGCGCGTCGCCGAAGCGGCGCCGTGCGCGTCCCCGGCGAACCCGAGCGCCGGGATCCCTTGCGGCGGCGGGCCTCCGGAAACGACGTCGCCCAAGTCGATCGACGCCACGCTCGTGTCGACGCCGATCGTGTCGAGGGCACGCGGTTGGGCGAACGCGACGGACGCGAGCGCGAGCGCGAGCACGGCGAGCGCGACGAGGCGGGCGACGGGGGACGGGGCGGTCCCCTCGTGGGCGAGGTGCGTGCGAACGGTCATGGGTACCTCCATGCCGTCACGCTACGGACCGGGAGGAGGTCGGCGCGGTCGGGAATCGGACGTGCGACCGGGTGGGCCGATCCGGTCGGCGGGACCGGGGGCGGGACGCCTTGGTAGGCTCGCACGTCACGGGATGGAGGACCGAAGCGTGCGCCTACTGTTGACCGGGGACCTGCACATCGGCCGGACCTCGACCCGGATCTCCGCCGATCGGCCGCTCTCCGAACGATCGGCCGCCGGCGCCTGGGAGCGGATCGTACGGCTCGCGCTCCGCGAGCGGTGCGACGCGGTGCTGCTGTCCGGTGACGTGGCCGACCAGGACAATCGCTACTGGGAGGCGATCGGTCCGCTCGAGCGGGGGGCCACCGAACTCGCGGAGGCCGGAGTCGCGATCGTCGCGGTCGCGGGGAACCACGATCACGACGTGCTGCCACGATTGGCCGATCGGATGCCGGAGGGGGCGCTGACCCTGCTCGGGCGCGAGGGCGTCTGGGAACGGACCACCCTCCGCGACCGCGAGGGCCGGGCGCGCATGCACGTCGACGGATGGTCGTTCCGCGCAGCGCACGAACCGGCCGATCCGCTCGCGCACTACGAACCGGTACGTTCCGACGACCTGCCGCTGCTGGGGCTGGTGCACGGGGACCTGAACGTCGCCGACAGCCGCTACGCGCCGCTCCGCAGCGACCGGCTCGCGCACGCCGGGCCGGACGCCTGGCTGTTGGGGCACGTGCACGCACCGGCGCTTCACGACCTCGGCGCCGGCCGCTGGGCGCTGTACCCCGGTTCGCCGCAGGCGCTCGATCCGGGTGAATCCGGCGCCCACGGCGTCTGGCTGCTCGAGCTGGACGGACGTACGGTGCCGGCGCCCCGCCCGCGACCGCTCTCGACCGTCCGCTACGACGCCCTCGACGTCGACCTGACGGACGCGCCGGGGACCGAGCTCCGGGCCCGGGTCGAGGACGCGGTGCGTGCGGCGGCGGCCGACAGGGTCGAGGAGAGCGGACCCGAGCTGCGGCAGCTGCTGCTGCGGTTGCGGCTGACCGGCGCCACGCCGGCCGCCGACCGCGTGGCGGCCGAGACCGCGGGTCTGAGCGACGGTTTCGAGATCCGGATCGGCGAGGCGACGGTCCGGGTCGACGCGGTCGCGACCGAGACGGTGCCGGCGATCGACCTGCACGCCCACGCCGCGACCCAGGGGGCGCCGGGGGTGCTGGCGCGCTGGCTGCTGCGCCTCGAGGAGGACGCCGAGGACGGCGGGACGGAGGCGGCGGCGCGCGCGGCCGACACGGAGGCGGACGCCGCCGAGGAGGTCGATGCGCTCCTCCGTCTGGCGCGCGACGCCGTATCGAGCGTCGACCGCGACCGCGCCTTCGAGGGACTCGACGACGCCCCGCCGAGCGACGCGGAGCTCCGCGCCCGCTTGCGCAGCGCCGCGCGGGCGCTGCTGCGCGAACTGCTGCGTGAGGAGGCGGCGTGAGCCCGTCCTCCCTGCGCTTCGCGCGCCTGGCGGTCCAGCGGGCGGGCGACCGGATTCCGCGCGGACACGGCTTCGAGCTGACCGGCCTGACCGGCGGCGTGACGGTGGTGCACGGTCCCAACGGGAGCGGCAAGAGCACCACCGCGCTGGCGCTGCAGGCGGCCCTCTGGCCGGAGCTCGCGGCCGAGCTGGCGCCGGCCGAGATCGATGCCGACCTGACCGGCGACGACGGCAGCTACCGGGTGCGCCTCGACGCCGGGCGGGTCGAGGTCCTCGAGGACGGCGTCGCCACCGTGCTGTCCGTCGGGCCGGTCGAGCAGCGGCGCCGCTACCGGCTGGCCCTCGACGAACTGCTGATCGAGGAGGACCGCGCCTTCGCGGCCGCGATCGCGCGCGAGAGCCAGGGCGGCTACGACCTGGCCGGCGCGGTGGCTCGGCTCGGCTTCGTTCGCGCGCCGCGTACGCCGCGCAGCGCACGCCAGGAGCTGGGCGCGGCCCGGAAGGCGGTCGCCGCGGCGCACGACCGACAGCGCGCTCTTCTGGACCGCGAGGACCGCCTGGTCGGCTGGCGCCGCGACCTCGAGGAGGCCCGCGCCGCGGAGGCGGAGGTGGCCGTCCTGCACGCGGCGATCGAGGCGGCGGAGGCCTTCGGAGAGCTCGAGCGTCTGCGGACGCGGCTCGGCGCGTACGACCCCCTCGCGCTGCGTCTGACCGGCGGCGAGCGGGACGAGCTTCAGGGGCTCGACGACCGGATCGCCGAGCTCGAACGAAAGGGCGCGGCGGCACGCGACGACGCT